>CAZPYZ010000642.1:0-2627 GCA_964590215.1 uncultured Dehalococcoidia bacterium
AGTCCATTGTGAGGCTCCTTTGACGAATGGCATGGGCCCCATTGTACGAGCACGTGGCGTTTGACAGCCCGGCCGCCAGGGGTTAGGCTCGGACGGCAACGGAAGGCACGGCCAAACAAGAGGCAATCAGGAGGCGAGAGCATGGCGAAAATACGGCACATCGCGATCCGGGCCGAGGATGTGGAGGCCACCGCGGCGTTCTTCCAGGAAGTATTTGGACTGGAGCTGGTGCAACGGCGCGGGCACGGCCCCATCGACCTTTCGGATGGGGACATCAACATCACCTTGCTGCCTGCAAGGATGGTCCCCCCGGGGGCCGAGATCAAGTACGGCTTCGACCACATAGGCTTCACCGTCGAGGACGGGGATGAGACCCATCAGCGCCTCGTCGCAAAAGGGGCGACGGAGATGAACCCGGTCCGGTTGGGCGACGCCTACTACGAATCAAAATACCAGTCACCCGAGGGCCTTGTCATCGACGTCGGCCACTGGCGGGGGACCAGCCCGATCCCGGCGGCCACCCCCGCGAGCGTGACCAGGTAGGGGGGCGACGTGAGCGAACTCGATCTGGTCAAGAGCCCCCGCCCCAAGCTGGTCAATACTATCGATGCGCTGAAGCGAGGCGACGCTGCCGGCGCGCGGCGCTCCCTCACGGAGTACGACCTGCTCTGGAACGGCATCGAGGTCTACGTCAGTACACGATCCCGCCCCTTGTACCTGGAGCTCGAGGCCGAGCACCAACGCAAGATCGAGGAGATGCTGGCGGCCGCGAACCCCGACCTCGCCGCCATCGTGCCCGTAGCGGAATCCATGCTGGCCAAGTACGACGAGGCGATCCGGAACTCGGAGACCGGCCCCGCGATCAGCCCCCTGTTCGACGAAGTGGCTGCGATCCGGATAGCCCGAGCCGGACTTCGGGCAACGGTGGCCTCGCTCAAGGGTGGAGATAACGCCCAGGCCAACGCCTCCTTCCACGACTTCCAGCACGAGTGGCCCGGGGTGAAAGGCCTGATCCAGCGGCGTTCCTCAGGTATCTGCCAGGAGATCGATGACGCGATCGCCAAGGCGGACGATGCATTGCACCAGGGAAAGCCGGCCCCAGAAGTGGCGCCGCTGGTGGACGCGGTGATGGATCGCTACAACGCGGGGCTGGGTTTGGTGGTCACGGAGGCCCGAGCGGCCACTGGGTAGGGCCCGGCCACCGGTCCTTCTTCTACAGTCTCCAACAGCTCCTGGCACCCTGTCGGGGCCCATGTTCTCCATGACCTCGACCAGGGGCGGGTCTTTGAGGCTCTGTTCCCGCCGCCAGCCGGTGCCGGTCATGCCCGGCTGGTCGAAGGCGCGGTCTCGTCCCTCACGGCCCAGATTCCGGGTGGGAGCTGGACCCCCATCTCCTGTGCCTGCTTCCCTGCCCGGGTCCGACCCTCCCTGGCCCGGTCATAGGCCTCAGCCGCCGTCTCCAGACCGATGGCGTCCACTACGCGAACCCTCACCCCATCTTCACACCCAGGCCCATGAGCACCACCGCGTCGTCCCCCTGATGCCACACCTCGGCCACCTTATCCCCTCGGAACTTAAGCCAGTCGATACCGTGGAACGTCACCTGCTTGTTGGTGGCGGGAGCCCCCATGAGCTCGCCCTTGTGGGTGGCGGTGCCGGTGAACCTGGCCACGACCACGTCGCCCTCGGACACCATGTCCTCGACGTTGATGCTCATGTCGGGGAAGGCGGTCTTGAAGGAGGAGAACATCTCCTTGACTCCCGCCGGGCCGGGCTTCTGGCCCGGCATCGGGGCGTGGTCAATGAGGTCGGAGGTGCAGACCTGGTCGATGAAGTCGAGGTTCTGCTTATTGAAGACCTCCTCGTAGAAGCGGCGGGCAACGGCTTTGTTCTGTTCTGACACTGGTCCCTCCTGGGTAAGTGACGCTCAGTCCACGGGCGGCAGGCTCCGTTTTGCCTGGCACATAGGGTCTGTCACCGGGGCGCCCTCCGGGGTGGTACACCGCACTGTGCGGCGCTCAATTCTACTCTACCGCGCCACGGGGACGGTAAACGCGGCCCAACGGGGTGCACCAACTTTTTGTACGGCCGCAGTTGTCATGCTGACGAAGGAAGCATCTGGTGGGGCGGCCCCCCGGCCACCAGACCCTTCGCTGCGGCTCAGGGTGACAGTGGCAAGCCAAAGACCTACAAGAACTTGGTGGACCCGCCCAACGTGGCGCTGGTCCGGAGGACTGACGGCCCGGGTCCTCCCTCCAGGTTTTCCGCCTCTTGGGCTGGCCAACACCTTGGGCGCCAAATGGCCCGGTGGGGGGTTCCCTCCCCACCGGGCCTGCAACGAAACGGGACTAGTTCGTGCCTAAAGGCTGGCGGAGAGGGCGGGATTCGAACCCGCGGTGACTTGCGGCACACCGCTTTTTGACAGCGTTATCCTTCGTACCGGCCCCTCCCAGCGGGTGCCTCCAGGACCTATCTTACGAACAAAACGGTCCCTGTCATGCCCTCTGATACCGCCGGATGACAGGGGATCGTGAGGGGTTGGGCGACAAATGGGCGACATCTCGGGGGTGTCAGGCAGGCACGGAATTGGGACCGTCATTGTGGAGGCGGGAGATCGCCTCGGAGAT
>CAZPYZ010000643.1:0-2626 GCA_964590215.1 uncultured Dehalococcoidia bacterium
TCGGCAAGGCCTCGGGCGCCACCGTCAATACACCGTCGCAGTTCCGAAGCGACCACCTCACCAGCCAGCGGCTGCACCGTGCAAAAGGGGACCAGCCGTTCCGGGTACCTAGCCGCCGCCTCCAGCAGGTAGGAGTTGTGCTCCACGCACAGGTCGTGGGTTTCCCAACCAAACCCCTGCACCACCGATACATCGATCCCGCATCGGTCCATGCTCTCGATCAACTCCTCGGCGGTCGCAATTCGTGCCCGTGGTCTGCCGTAGATCGACTCAAACACCGCGTCACGTTGTAGATAGCGCACCCGGTCGGCCTCGACCTGGGGAGGGAAGATGTGCACGTGAAAGTCGACGATCACATGAAACCACAGATTACACAGATGGACACAGATTAAGTCTTCTTAGAAATCTGTGAAATCTGTGGTTAACCGGGTGGGGAGGGGTCCGCGATCTCACCCTGGAGGTCGTTGATGAACTGACGCGCCGTCCGTCCAGAGAAACCGTTCTGCCACTGAGCCCACTGGAGGGCTCTCCGTCGGAGCTCACCTTCCGCCAGTGTGAGTCCTTCCTGGTGTGCCAGAGCACTAACAATGGTGAAGTACCGTTCCTGGTCTGGCGCCAAGAACGGCACCCGCACCCCAAACCGTTCAGCGAGAGACAGCTTCTCCTGCACCGTCTCATGGGGATGGACATCCTCATCGCCCGGCATGCTCCGGTCGCCGAAATGCTCCTTCACGAGGTGCCGGCGGTTCGAGGTCGCGTAAACCAGCACGTTGGCCGGCCGGGCATCGACGCTTCCCTCGAGGAGCGCCTTCAGCCCCTTGTACTCCGTTTCATACTCTTCAAAGGACAGGTCGTCGACGAACAGGACAAACCGCTCTTTTCGGCGGCGCAACAACTGCGCTATGTACGGGAAGTCGGTGAGGTGCTCTTTGGCCACCTCTACCAGCCGCAGCCCATCGTCACCGAAGGCATTGAGCAAGGCTTTGATCAGCGAGGACTTGCCCGTTCCCGCGTCGCCGTAGAGCAGGACATTGTTTGCGGGGGCCCCCATCACGAAGTGACGGGTGTTGCGCAGGACGACCTGCTGTTCCCGGTCATAGCCTATGATCTGGTGCAGTCCGATGGGGTCCGGCGCCGGAACCCCCTGCAAGGCGCCGGCCCCGTCGCGGACCACCCAGCGAAAAGCCCGGTAGCGGCCGAACAGTCCCGTCCCAGTTTCTGCGTAGTACGCTGCCAGGTGGGGCACCAAGCCTGCCCAATCCCCAGCCCGGGCCAGACGTTGCTTCATCTGGCCTGCCCTCGTCCTACAGATTATGTCATCTTGGTCCCACACCGGCCATGCAAGTGACCCATCCCCAAGGAGATCAGTGATGGCCCGCTGCATCCGGTCGAGGGAGAGCCCGCGCAGTTGCCGCAGGGTTTCAAGCTCCGCCGTCGTCCATTGAAGCAAGGGGCGCGGTAGGCGTCCCTCCTCCCCACGCTCCGCGGCAACGGAAAAGAGGTTACTGTCCTCCAGGATCCGGTCCAGAAGATGGTTCTGCCAGGGATCGCCTACGCGCTCCCCCTCGTAATCCACCGCCTCGGACAGCAGCAGCGCGGTCAGGTGGCCAAAGGAGTCGATAAGGGCCGCATGGTCCTGTTCCCCGGCATACGGCTCCGAGAGTCCTTCCAGCAGGTCCCGCATCACCTCTCCGGGCTCGTCCTCCAGCACGCCTCGAAACAGGCCCAGGGAAAGGACCCTGTGGTAGAGGGCACGTAGCTCTGTGGCTTCGGCTGCGGGCATCCGGTCTTCCTGCATGGGCCAATCATAGCAGCGTATACTGGGGCAACCGTCTCCCTCGGAGGCCCTCGCTGACCATCCTGCACCGCACCCAGGACGTCCCACCCCTCCGAAACCCATCCCTGATCGTGGGGCTTGGGGGGTGGACCAACGCCGCCGAGGTCGCGACCGGCTGTCTCCACTATTTGAGGGACAACCTGCGCGCCCGGAAGTTCGCCGACGTGGACGCCGAGGAGTTCTACCAGTTCACCACCAGCCGGCCCACCGTCGCCATCGAGGACGGAAAAATAAGGACCCTCACCTACCCGACCACGGACTTCTATTACTGGAGCAACCCCGACGGGCCTCAGGACCTCGTGCTGGTCATCGGCGCAGAACCTGACCTTCGTTGGAAGGTCTACATCACCATGCTGTTGGAGCTGGCCCAGGAGCTGGGCGCGGCGCGGATTTGCACCGTCGGCGGCTACTACGATTCCGTCCCCCACACCGCGATGGCGGTGTGCGGCGGCACCTCACTGGACCCTGGTCTGCTCGAGGACCTCCGCCACCTCGAGGTCCAGCCGTCCACCTACTTCGGTCCCACCAGTATCCTGACCGCTATCGCCTGGGAGGCCCATCAGCGCCGGATGCCCGCCGTCAGCCTCTGGGGCCGGGCGCCCCACTACATCCAGATCCCCAACCCAAGGGTTTGGCATGAGGTGCTGTGGAGGGTGCTCGCGCTCTGCAAGGTCCGGTTGGATCTTGCGCCGCTGCGCCGCCGCGGCGACGAGCTGGTGCAGCGGGTCAATGAGGCGTTAAGGGACAACCCGCAGCTCCGGGAATATGTGGAGCAGCTCGAGGCCGGCC
>CAZPYZ010000644.1:0-2620 GCA_964590215.1 uncultured Dehalococcoidia bacterium
CAACGACGGCACGACGAACATCGTGACGGTGCACTGGCCGCCCATCTCGGGCACATGCACATCGCCTGAGGGCGTGGGGGCGCCGGTGATGACAAGGGCTGCCCGGTCAGCGCCCTTGATCGCGCCGTGGGCCGCCTTAAGGAGCGCGACATACTCACCGGCGTTGACTTTCCCCGGCCCGCCCCACTCCCGGCTCAGGTTTTGCTCGTTCCAGATTTCATAGGCGCCGACCTTGCCCTTGTACCGGCCTGCCAGGGACCCCACGAACTGGGCGTAACTCTTGGGATCGGACGGCGGGCCGTCAACTTTCAAGTCGCTGCCTGAAGCACGGGCCCATGGCGGAGCCGTGGTCACGCTGAGGAGGAGTCGCAGGCCCTGGGTAGCGGCCCCTTCAACCACCTGGTCGAGATATCTCCAATCGATCTGGCCCCGAGCCGGCTCGTAGTCTGCCCACCGGATCTGAAGTTTCACCCAGCCGAAACCGGCCTCGCGGGTCAGCCGGAAGGCACGCTGATAGTCGTTGCCGTAATCGATCTGGAAGCCGTAGCGGAGTGGATCGAAACTGGCGCCGGTTCCCGCCGGTGACTCCGGGGCGCCTGGACCACACGCAGAAAGGAGGATCATGAGGCCCAGGACTACACGCCTCATACAAGGTAGTGTAACCCCCTGCCGGTCGATGGAACGGGCGCCTTGTTGGGCTCACCCGCGCCATGGCCCTCGAGCCGGGCCAGGAGGGGAGCTATAATCGGGCGATGGCCCCCTGGTGCAATGTGTGCGGCGCCTCCGGCCCTTTCCTGCACGCCGGCTGGGGCCGAGAGGGCTCCATCTGTTCGAACTGCGGTGCTGCGGCCCGGTCTCGGACCATGGTGTACGCGCTTGGAGCCTGCCTCGGCCTCACCACCACACCTCTGGCATCCTGGCCGGAGCTCAAGGATCTGTGCGCTCTCGAGGTCAGCGGACGGGGCGGGTATCCCGTCTTCCTCACGGACAAGCTGTGCTACCACAGTGGTGAATACCCTCAGCTCGACCTCGAGCGGCTCCCCTGCCGCGACGATGAACTAGACTTCTTCCTGGCGGGAGACGTCTTGGAGCACGTGCAGGACGATGGCCGCGCCTTCCGGGAGGTTTACCGGGCGCTGAAGGCCGGCGGGCGCCTTCTCTTCACGGTGCCCTACGAACACCACCGGATCCAAACCCTGGTGCGGGTGGAGTGGGTCGATGGCGAGGCGCAATTCGTGGAGCCGCCTGAGTACCACGGAGGTGGCGGGCAGAACCTGGCATACCGGACCTACGGGCGGGACCTGTTGGAGAGGCTGCGGGCAGTCGGGTTCGCGGTGGTGCACTGGACGCTCGACTTGCCGGAGCACGGGATCTCGGGTCAGGACGTGTTTTTGTGCGCTAAGGATAGCCAGATTGAGCTACACACCGGAGGTACAGGCGCCCAGATCGCTGCCTCATCCGTCCCCCTTTTCCCTCTTCGGGCCTGGGCTGTGGCCAAGTACAACTTGAGGGCGCTGGCGCAGGTGGCGCGGGAGGTGAGGGGGAGGTTCGGGTGGTGAACCGGGCCAAGCGATGGTTTCCTGTTGCTGCCATCGCCGGGCTGCTGCTGGCGGGAAGCGCGCCGGCCGGGCTTGGATACCTCCGCAGCGTCGAGGGCAGCGAGGCGCGCCACGCGCTCATCGCCCTCTGGTCCCGTTGGACCGAGCCACCGAGGGACACGGCCCCCTGCGCGCCCCAAGGCCCACCGGTGGAGAACCCGCTGGGGGTCAACACCTTCCTGGAGCGGGAGGTGGAGCCGCACAAGCGGCGGCGAAGCCTGGAGATGGCGAAGCAGGCCGGGTTCCACTGGGTGCGGCAGCAGTTTCCCTGGAATGAGATAGAGGAGGCAGGGAAGGGGGTGTACCTCGACCCCAAGTTCGGGCGGAGCACCTGGGAAAAGTACGACCAGATCGTGGCGCTGATCCAGGAGTTGGGGATGGAGTTGATTGTCCGGCTGGATACGTCGCCGCCCTGGGCGCGTGCAGGCACTCCTGACCACACCATGACCCCGCCTGACCGGCTGGAGGACTACGGCGACTACGTAGCGGCCGTGGTTTCCCGCTACCGGGGGCACGTGCGGCATTACCAGGTCTGGAATGAGCCGAACCTCACCGTTGATTGGGGAATGCGGTCGGTGGATCCCGCCGCGGCCGTCGCGCTGCTGCGGACTGGGTACATCCGGGCGAAGACTGCCGACCCGGAGGCGGTGATCCTCGCGCCCGCACTGGCACCCACCATCGCCGATGGCCCCGAGGGGCTGAACGAACTGGTGTTCTTGCAGGGCATGTACGACGCGGGGGCGAAACCGTATTTCGACATCGCCTCGGTCCAGGCCTATGGCCTCAGAAACGGCCCCGATGACCGGAGGTTGGGGATCCGGGACGTCAACTTCTCCCGCCCCATCCTCTTCCGCGAAGTCATGGTTCGTAACGGGGACGCGGGAAAATACGTCTGGGCCACGGAGGTCGGCTGGAACGCCCCACCTCCGGGTGCGCCAGGACCGTACCTCTTCGGCCAGGACACCCTGGAGCAGCAGGACCGCTACACCGTGCGGGGTCTGCAGCGCGCCCGGGAAGAGTGG
>CAZPYZ010000645.1:0-2584 GCA_964590215.1 uncultured Dehalococcoidia bacterium
GAGCCTGCAGCCACGGGCCGTTCGACAGCTCGAGGGCGACGAGGGTACTGGCGACACCCACAGGGAGTGCTGCTAGGCCGAGGCGGTAAAGGACCTTGGCTCGAGCCGGTCGCGAGGAGGTCCGTCCGGCAAGGGCAAGGCCGCCTAAAGCGGCACCCGTCGCGGCGAGGAGGGGCCAGTAGGTCGGGACGTCGCCCGCCCCGAAGGCCCCCAAGGCAATGAGTCCGCCAAGGTAGCCCAGTTTGTACAACGCCTGCGCAGCGGCGACGGATGAGACGGTCGACCAGACGCCGGCCACGTGTCGCCAGGCGAGCCAGCTGGCAGCCCCTAGGCCCGCGAGTCCCAGCACGGCCGCCAGGTGGACCACGAGGTTGTGCGCCTGAGGATAGACGTCCGCGAGGGGCGCGTCGCCCCGAGTGAGGGCGGTGGCCAAGGCATACTGCCCTGGGCCCACGCCCAGCAGGGGATGGTCCATCCACAGCCGGACCGCGCCCGCCCATATATGGACCCTGGCGAGGGTGCTGGTCAACCGTTGGTCTGTGGAGATCATAAGGACCACGACGGAGAGAGCGAGGAGGAGGGCTGCTATCACCGCCGGGCGAGCGGCGAACCGCGCGATCCTGGGCACGGCAGAGCGGAAGGACGCATGCCATGCGAAGAACGCCAGCAGGGTGATGCACCCTGCGCCCGTCCCCAGCCAGGCTGCCCGCGAGTCGACTTGGGCGAGGACGAACAGGCCCACGGCGCACCATCCTGCGAGCAGGGTGCGGGCCAGCCAGCTGCGGGCCCCGAGGAAGTGCGCGAGGGCGACGGGCATGAGGGCCGCCGCCAACGCGCCCAGCGGGTTCGCCCCGCTCACGAGGGCAGGTGTCCATGGTGAGGAAGGGTTGGCGAGGAGGCGAAACGGAGCGGGTGGGACTGGGCCCGCCCCAACGTCCAACCAGCTCAAGCCGGCATAGGAGGGAATGGGGAATCCCGCATACCATCGAAGAAACTCCAGAACCGCCTGAAGCTGGACGAGGGCGCCGGCGGCTAACAGCAGCAGCGCGAGCCGGTTCTCGGGCGCCCAGGATGAAGCGCTGCCCGCCTCCTGCGCCATTTTCAACCACAGGGCCAGAAAGGCGGCCTCGGCCAGGGCCAAGCCCGCCAGGTCAGGCCGTCGCGAGAAGACTGTGGCCGCTGCGACCGCCGCCAGGAGCAAGACGAGGGGAGCGTCCACGGGCGATGAACCCAGCCGGACGCCTTTCCATGCTTTAGGCCAGAGCCACGCCCCCAGCGCCGTGGCGAAGAGCAAGTACGGCAGGGCCCGGACCGCCGCGCTTTCGTGCCACGGCGTCCAGGTCCAGAGGTCCGCCCCGAACACCAACAGGACCGCAGCGGCGACGGCGACGTTCCTCAGGGCGGAGGCATACCTAAGCACTTTTTCGCCTCACTGCGCCGAGTATAGTGGATACGGCTTCCGTTACGGGGTGACTAGCGTCATTGCGGCCTGCAGCGGTGTTACTACAATAGGCTGTGATTGAACTGGCTCGAGGCTGAAATGGCCTTCGACGGCCCTTCGAGAGCCTCACGACAGCGCGTCCGGCGAGGATGTCAGGAGCCGTGACCTCGCTCGACCCCGGCAGCCGTGTGGCCTTCTTCCTGCGCCGGCCCGCGCCGTGGGCCCTGGTTGACGGCGCGACGGTTGCTCTCGGCTACTATGCCGCCTTCCTGTTCCGGTTCCTGGCGGCACCGACGCCGGACCTTCCGGGCTATCTCACCCCACTCAATGCACTCGTAGTCCCGGTCTGTCTCTTGTACGTTGTGTGCAATCGCGTCTGGCGCCTCGATCGCCGCGCCTGGGACTACGCGAGCGGCCAGGAGGTCATGGCCATTGCCGCCCCTGCGGTCCTGGCGACCGCCGCCACGGCTCTCATTGACGTGGCCCTGGGGGTCGAACACGGCCGCCCGCTCCCGTTGAGCGTTGTCTTCCTGGGTGGTTTCTTCTCCTTCACAGGGTTCGTCGCTCTTCGCTACCGCGGCAGGCTCCTCACCGGGTTGCGCTGGCGCTGGCGGGCGTTGCAAGGTGAGCATGGAGCCGTGCGTATCCGGACCCTTATCTATGGAGCCGGCCAGGCCGGCCAGCTCCTCGCACGGCGGCTGCTCCAGGAGGAGGATGGGCAGCGTTACCAGCTTGTCGGTTTCATCGACGATGCCAAAGAGAAACAGGGCCTCCGTATCCATGGAGTAGAGGTGTTGGGAGGGCGTCACCAGCTAACGGAACAGGTCCACCAGAAAGAAGCGGAGCTCATCATTCTGGCGATGTCCCGGGTGGAAGGCCAGGACCTAAGAGAGATCCTCAGCCTGTGCCAGGAGACCCCGGCTCAGATTCGGACTATTCCGAACTACCTGGAGTTGGTGGATGATCCGACCCCAACCCCCTTGCTCAGAGAGGTCGGTGTAGAAGACCTCCTGGGCCGCAAACCCGTGTCCGTAGACCGGGAGGACTGCGAGCGCGTCCTGGCGGGGAAGGCGGTGCTGGTAACGGGCGGGGCCGGTTCGATCGGGTCCGAGCTGTGCCGGCAGACGGCCAGCTTCGGGCCCG
>CAZPYZ010000646.1:0-2580 GCA_964590215.1 uncultured Dehalococcoidia bacterium
CCCTCGGTGGACACCCAAAACCGACCATTAATCGACACTTCAAAACCGACCATTAGCTGAGGACGGCCGAGACGTTGACGAGGGCGAGGGAGCTGTAGTCCTTCGCCAGGATGACCAACGTCTTGGAGCAGCACAAGCAGCAAGAAGTTCTGGCGCTCGGCCGCCTCGGCTGGACGCTCCGGCGCATCGCCCAGGCCACCGGCGTTCACCGCGTGACCGTCGGGGAGTACCTGCGTGCGGCGGGGATTGCCGTTCGCCGCCGTGGCCGGCCGGGCGAAGGACCACCAAAACCGACCATTTCCGAGGAGGTGTCCACCGACTCTACCGCAGCAACGCTGGCCACCACGCGGGTGGTGTCCACCGACGTCGGGCCCGCTCGGGCCCCGAGTGCGAGCGCCTGCGAGCCGTACCGGGAGCTGATCGACGACGCGCTGATCCATGGTCGCAACGCGGTCGCGATCTATCAGGACCTCGTGGACGATCACGGCTTCACCGCCAAGTACGCGAGCGTCCGTCGCTTTGTCGCCAAGCTGCGCGGCGGCACCACGCCCGAGGCCCGCGTGGTCATCGCCACGCGGGCCGGAGAAGAGGGCCAGGTGGATTACGGCGAGGGCCCGATGGTGCGCTGGCCGGAGACCGGCACGTACCGCCGCACGCGACTGTTTCTCTTCACGCTGGCGCACTCGCGGAAAGCCGTGCGGCTGCTGACATGGCGGTCGAGCGCGCAGATCTGGTGCGAGCTGCACGAACGCGCCTTCCGTCGCTTGGGCGGCGCCACGGCCGTCGTCGTGCTCGATAACCTCAAAGAGGGCGTGCTCACGCCCGACGTCTACGACCCGGCGCTCAATCCGCTCTATCGCGACGTGCTCGCGCACTACGGCGCCGTCGCCGTGCCGTGTCGCGTCGGCGATCCCGATCGGAAAGGGAAAGTCGAGTCGGGCATCGGCCACACCCAGCGCACGCCGCTGCAGGGCCTGCGCTTCGAGACACTCGAGGCCGCCCAGGCGTACCTCGATCGCTGGGACGCGCACTGGGCCGACACGCGCATTCACGGCACGACCAAGCGCCAAGTCGTCGTGATGTTTGCCGAGGAACGGCCGGCGCTCCGGCCGTTGCCGCTCGAGCCATTTCGCTATTACCGGTTTGGCGACCGCACGGTGCATCTGGACGGGTGCATCGAAGTCGAGGCCGCGTTCTACGGCGCGCCCCCAGGCTGGATCGGCCAGCGCGTCCATGTGCAGTGGAATGACCTGCACGTGCGACTGATCCATCCGAAGACGCGGCAACTGCTGCGCGAGCATCTGCGGGCGCCGCGCGGCTGGCATCGGATCGACGACCGCGATCGACCGACCCGGACACCGCCGACGACCCTTGCGCTGCTCGGGCGCACCGTCACCGCCGGCCCGTCGATTGGCGCGGTCTGCCGCCACATCCACGCGCAAGGTACGGCGCACAGCGTGCGGCAGATCCTGGGCGTCCTCGCGCTGGCCAAAAAGCACGGCGTCGCCGTCGTCGAGGACGCCGCCAAAGCCGCGCTCGACATCGGCGTGCCCACGTATCGCTTTCTCCGGAAGTACGTCGAGCGCCGGCCGCCGGTCCCGCTCACCTTGCGACAAGTCGACCCGCTCATCCGCCAGCTCGCGCTTTATCGCGACCTCATCGATCAGAAAACAGGAGGCTCTGAATGACCCTCGTAGAACTCGATCGCGCGCTCCGTAAGCTTCGCCTCTCCGGCATCGCCGACGTCCTCGAGACGCGGCTGCGCCACGCCCAAACCGAGCGCCTTCCACCGCTCGATCTCGTGGCGACGCTCGTCAGCGACGAACTGCAGCGACGGGAAGACCGACTCGTGGCGCGTCGCCACAAGCAGGCCGCGTTTCGCGACCCCGACCGCTCGCTGGAGAATTTCGATTTCGACTTCAACAAGAAAATGAACCGCGCCCTCATCTTCGATCTCACCACAGCGCGCTTCATCCAGCAGCGCGAGGACGCCCTCTTTCTCGGTCCGCCCGGCACGGGCAAGAGCCACCTCGCCCAAGCCATCGGTCACGCAGCGATCCAGCAGGGCTATCGCGTCACCTACCGCGAGGCCCACACGCTGCTGGAAGAGATCGCCGATGCCGCGGTCGACGGGACGCGAAAAGCGCTCTTGGCCGACCTGGCGACCGTCCCGCTGCTCATCATCGACGATCTAGGGATGCGCAAGCTGCCGCACACCGCGGCCGAGGATCTGCTCGAGCTGATCATGCGCCGCTATGAACGCGCGTCGACACTGCTGACGTCAAATCGACCAGTTGACGACTGGGGCAAGCTGCTCGGGGACACGGCCGCCGTCACAGCCTTGCTCGACCGGCTCCTCCATCACGCGCACGTACTCAAGTGCGGACCACGAAGCTGGCGCACCAAGGTCCACACTGACTTGCGTACGGAAGAGGCTTCGAAGTAGAACTCACCAGTCTCGACCGCCGGCGGAAATGGTCGGTTTTGACTGTCCATTAAATGTCGGTTTTGACCTGTCCACCGAGGACCTCGCTCAGCTCCTTGTAGATGGTCACCGCCTGGACCGGCGTCAGGTCTTTC
>CAZPYZ010000647.1:0-2579 GCA_964590215.1 uncultured Dehalococcoidia bacterium
GGTCCTCCAGATCGCGGACCTGCGGATAGACCTGCGGGCCCGAGAGGCTTTCCGTCATGCGGAGCAGTTGAAGCTGACGCCCCGCGAGTACGAGCTGCTCGTGTTTCTCGCCAGGCACCCGCGACAGGCGCTGTCCCGCGATCAGCTGTGCCAGCACGTTTGGGGGTATGCCTTCGAAGGAGAGTCGAATTTCGTGGACGTGGCGGTGAAGGAGCTCCGGCGAAAAGTCGAGGCGAATGGGGGCAGCCGGCTGATCCAGACGGTCCGGGGCTATGGCTACGCACTGCGGGAGGAGTAAATGTCTCTCCGGCTTCGCTTGACCCTCACCTACAGTGTGCTGGTTGCCCTCATCCTGGCGATCTTTAGCGCGGTTCTCTACGGAACCATGCGAGTCAACCTGGAGGCCGAAGCCGACCGGCGGCTCGTCGTCAGAGCGTCTCAGGTCGAGTTGACCATCTGGCCGGAGACGAAATCGCTGACCGCTGAAGACCTGACAGCGGCGAAGCTTGACCTAACTCCCCTGGAGGACCTGCGGGCGCCCAGCATCTACGTGCAGGTATCCGACCGAAGGGGGAACCCGATAGCGGCCTCCGAAAACCTGAGGGGCGTGGCTCTGCCGGTGGACGAAGGGGTTGTGGCAGGCGCCCTGGAGGGAACGCAAGCGTTCAGGGACCTGGTGCTGGAAGGAGGCCGTCCGCTGCGCCTGCTGACGGTACCTATCAACGTACGCGATCGCGTGGTCGGGGTCCTGACCGTCGGGCAGTCGCGCCAGGTGTTGCAAGACACCATGGACAGCCTGCGCACCCTTCTGCTGGTGTTAGGGGCCGGCGCCCTCGCCATAGCCGGCGCCATCGGATGGGTGGTGGCGGACCGCGGGTTGCAGCCCCTTGCCGCCATGGCTCGCCGCGCCGCGCTCATCGCAGCAGGACGGGACTTCAGCCGCCGGTTGGACCATCGGGGGCCTTCTGACGAGGTGGACCGTTTAGCCAGAACGGTGGACGAGCTGTTGCGGACGGTCGAAGAGACCCTTCGACAGCATCGGGACTTCGTCGCAGATACGTCCCACGAGCTCCGCAACCCCCTGCTGGCGATCCGGACCAACCTGGAACTGGTGGCCCGCATGCCGAGACGGGAGCAGAGGATCGAATGCGTTCAAGAGGCGCTTCAGCAAGTGGAGCGGATGAGCGGATTGGTCAACGATCTGCTCACGCTGGCGCGGATGGAAGTGGGACTGGTCGTCGAGCGGCGGGTTGTATCCCTAACAAGGGTCATCGAACAGGCGGTCCACGACGCAATGGTGCGGTCCAATGGCCGGCGGGTCTCCATCGCCCGGGCAGATGAGGTTCATGTGCTTGGGGACGAGGCCCGTCTGGCCCAGGTCATTGGAAACTTGTTGGACAACGCCATACGGTACAGCGCGTCAGGCGGTCCGGTCACAGTTAGCTTGGCACAAATGATGAGGGGCGCGGAGCTGACCGTCGAAGACGAGGGGGACGGGATTGCCCCTCAGCACCTGGCGCGGATCTTCGACCGCTTTTACCGTGCCGATGCAGCCGGTGCTGCTAAGAACGGCACCGGTTTGGGCCTGGCCATTGTCAAACACCTGGTGGAGGCGCACGGAGGCCGGGTGACCGCCCAGAGCGAGCTTGGGAAAGGGAGCAGGTTTACCGTCTGGCTTCCCACGACCTCGGGAGGGCCGGCGCCGCCCGTTGAAGGGGCGCCCCGCCCGCGCCCCGTGTCCGTGCCCTCACACCCCCTGTAGATCCCAGGAAGAGGGCGTCCCAAGCGCTTGGGGCGCCCTGAAACCGCCGCCCGGAACCGGCTTCTACAACGAGATTGCGCTCTGGCGGCGCAGCTCACTCGCCTCCTCTAAAGTCAGGGAGGCGCTGCACGCGTAACAGCGATAGCCGGTCGCCTTCTCCTCTTTCCCCATGTCCTCGGGGTTGCTCCACGTTGGCAGCAGGACCAGGTGGGCGCAGTTGCTTTCCTCTACTTCTGGGGTTCCGTTTCCGTTGCTCTTCCGTCCGAACAAGGACTTTAGCCACTGCACAGGCTTTCCTCCACGCTGCCGACTCCGGGTGCGGCCCTTCCCTCCACTGGGAGTAATACCACTCCTGATGTCGGCCTTCAAGTGAGGAAAAGGCCGCCGCAGGTGCGATCAGAAAACGCTCATCCGATCCTCATGATCTCCTCATGCTGCGGTCATGCGGCTGGCTCATGGTCTTGTCAACAAAGAGGAGGAGGAGGCGATGGGCGCAAAGACTCTAGCCCTTTTCGGCGTTGCGGCTCTTACGATCGCCGCCTGCGGCCCTGCCCCGCGGGCCGCACCCGTGGTGAACGACGCGGCCGGGCAGCCCAGGTTCGGTGGCGTCCTGAAGGTCGAGGTCAACCCAGATCCCTTCAACTGGGACATCACCATCTCCAAGACCAACCCGAATGACAACGCTATCGCCCTGGCCAACAACAGTCTGCTGGGGTTCAAGTTCGGCCCCGAAACCGGCTACACCGAGATGGTCCTCCGGCCGGAGCTGGCGGAGCGCTGGGAGATATCACCGGACGCCAGGACCTACACTTTCCAC
>CAZPYZ010000648.1:0-2573 GCA_964590215.1 uncultured Dehalococcoidia bacterium
TCGAAGCTGATGCCACGGTCGATGGCACTGAGAAACGTCCTGGGTCACATAGCGCATAACTATATTTATTGGTGTCGAGAAAGTCGGGAGGCACTCAGTCGAGTCCCTCTCTAGCCGCATTGATCGCATGGTCCTCGTGAGCGATGCGTTCTATCTGTTTCCAGCTCAGGGGCTTCTTGAACCGTCTCGCGGCGCCGTAATACCGCAGGAGGCCGGAGACGGGACGGATTCGAACGACATCCTCGCTGTCGAGCTCGATCCACACACAATCTTTTGGTTTGATCCCCAGGCGGCGGCGGACAAACGCGGGGAGGGTGACTTGGCCCTTGGGGCTGACACTGCTGATGAACGGTCCCTGAGAGGGGGCTGGTTTAGGCACGGTACAACCTACCGTGATTAGTACGACACTATTCTAGCCGTACACGCCACCTAAATTCACAACAGCGCCGGTCCAGTTCGGGCTCGATATTGACAGAGGGGATGGACCCGTTATAGTTGGGCCACCCCTCACGGAAGTTCAACGGACAGGAGGCTTTCGATGGCAGACGGCTCGGTGGCTTCTCAGACAAGGAGCGTTGTTGAAGAGGCCGAGGTTGAGGCGTTCAAGGCGAGCCTGCGGGGCCAGCTGATCCGGCCCGGGGACGGTGACTACGACGAGGCCCGCAAGCTCTGGAACGCGATGATCGACCGGAGGCCGGCCCTCATCGCCCGCTGCGCCGGGGCGGCGGACGTCATCGCCGCCGTCAACTTCGCCCGGGAGCACGACCTGGTGCTGTCGGTGCGCGGCGGCGGCCACAACGTGGCCGGGATCTCCCTCTGCGATGGCGGCCTGACCATCGACTTCTCGGGCATGAAGGGTATCAGGGTGGATCCCGCGAAGCAGACGGTGCGCGCCGAGCCCGGCTTGCGGTGGGGCGAGTTCGACCGGGAAACCCAGGCCTTCGGCCTGGCCACCACCGGGGGCACCTTCAGCGACACCGGGATCGCGGGCCTCACCCTGGGTGGGGGCATCGGCTGGCTTGGGGGGAAGTATGGCATGGTCAGCGACAACCTGTTGTCCCTGGATGTGGTGACCGCGGATGGGCGGCTGCTGACGGCCAGCGCCGAAGAGAACCCCGACCTGTTCTGGGCCTTGCGGGGCGGTGGTGGCAACTTCGGCGTAGTCACCTCCTTCGAGTACCGGCTCCGCCCCGTGGGCACCTTGCTGGGCGGCCTGGTGGTGCACCCCTTCGACCGGGCCAAGCAAGCCCTGAAGTTCTATCGCGACTTCTCCGCCGACATCCCCGATGAGCTGACCACCGGCTGCGGGTTCCTCACCGGGCCCGACGGCAACCTGGCGGTAGGGATCGCGGTTTTCTACAACGGCGACCTGGCGCAGGGGGAGAAGGTGGTGCGTCCCGTTCGGGAGTTCGGCCCGCCGCTGGCCGACCACATCGGCCCCATGCCCTATGGCGCGGTCCAGACCATGTTCGATGACTACGCCCCGCCAGGACGGCATTACTACGTGAAGGGACCCTGGCTGAAGAAGATCGGGGACGAGACCATCGACATTCTGGAGGCCCATTTCGCGAAGGTCACCTCGCCCCTGTCCCTCATCTTCATCGCGCAGAAGAGCGGGGCCATGGCTCGGGGTCCCGCGGACCAGACTGCCTTCGGCCATCGAGACGCCCAATACGCAGTGATCATCTGGCCGTCCTGGACAGACCCAGGGGAGTCCGAGATCCATATGGCGTGGGGCCGCCAACTGGCGCGGGAAGTCGAGCCCTACGCGTCGGGCGAGTACGTCAACGACGTCGGGCTGGAAATCGACGAAGGCGCCGACCGGATCAGAGCGGCCTTCGGGGCCAACTACCAGCGGCTCGCCACCCTGAAGCAAAAGTACGACCCCACCAACCTCTTCCGGCACAACCAGAACATCAGGCCGGTGGCGTAGGGGCCCGAGGAAAAGGGCGGCCGCGGCCCGGCGTTCCACGGGCTGGTCGCCGGTCCGGTGTAGCAAATCGGGCCGGCCCAGCATCTGGTGGGACGTGGCGACACCCCAACTTCTTCCTTCGTCAGAATGACCTTACGTTCCCTCCAATTCGTTTGGCGGGTATTCCGGCTTCCGGGGGTGCATCATGACCTAACAGCCTGCCGCATCGATGGATACGCAGGCGAAAGGGACGCCCACAATCCACCAGCGGGTTGGTCAGGCTTTTGAGCCATCCCCGCTGAGTAGGCTGGAAAGCCTGCTCTACCACATGGGGGCGCCCTGGCTGGCCTCTGAGGTATGGACCAAGGACGTGCCCCACGTTCGCCGGAACGTCAGGGTCCAAGGTGAAAGGAGACATACCCATGTACACCCAGCGCATCGTCCATGTCCCAGCTCTCGGGAAGAACGCAGAGCTAAGCGCGGCCCTCGAAGCGCGCAATACCTCCGGCAACGCCCTGGCGCCCCACGCGCTGAGCGTGCTGATGTTCTCGCCGCAACCCGCGTTCATCCACAGCATCCGGCACGAAAACCTCGCCGCGATCGAGGCGTACCAGCAGCGTCAGCAGGGCGATCCCACTGTCGAGGCTCAGGGCCGTAAGAT
>CAZPYZ010000649.1:0-2557 GCA_964590215.1 uncultured Dehalococcoidia bacterium
CGTCGGTCGCTTCGGCTACGCCCAGGGTCTGCCCCAGGCTGGTGGTGTCGAAGAGGCGCGTGGTGGCCAGCTTGGAGGCCGGGTGCAGCACCCGGGCCGCCACCATGGCGACTACCAGGTCCCGCTGCCGGCTCGGCTGCGGGTCCACCAGCGCGTCCAGCCCCAGCTTGCGAGCCATCCCCAGCACTGCCGCCACGTGCTCCTAGCGCTACATTGGATGCGGGCGGGAGGCTTGCGAAACCTAACCCGGGTTCCGGCGCCCCTCCTTGTTTCCCCATACCTCATCGTTCCACCATCCAAACGGGTCCACCCCTGAGGCTATACTGGGTCCGGTACCGGTCGTAGGAGAAAGACGTGACGGGACTGATCTACACCTCCGATATCGTTCCAGTGAGCGAAGCTCAGGCCAAGCTGCCGCAGCTCATCAAAGACAGCAGGGGGACGGAGCGTCCCATCGTCGTTACCGCGGGCGGACGGCCGATTGCGGTCCTGCTCGACGTCAATGGATACGAAAGGCTCGCAGACCTGGCCAGCTTGGGGATCGACGCGCTGAGACGGCTGGGGAAAGAGGCCGAAGGAAAGACTGTTCCGTGGGAGCAGATCAAACGGGAACTCGAAGCGCGATAGGCTGTAGATGCCGGGCATTGAAATCGGCCCGCGCGCGCAAGAGGAACTGCGGCGAATCCTGGACGACCTTGCCGAGAGATCGCAACGTCCATGATCCGTAATGAACTCACCGCCCTCGTGGCGGAGGCAGCACGTAAAGCGCAAGCGGAAGGTGGCCTGCCGCCCGTGGCAATCCCGGACGTCCCTGTGGAGCACCCCCAGAACCCTGACTATGGGGATTACGCAAGCACCCTCCCCCTTAAGCTTGCCCGAGCGGCGCGGATGAGCCCCATGGCCATCGCCGAAGCGGTGCAGGACCGTCTGGCGCCCACCGCCGCCGTGGCGGGGGTCACCGTCGCTCAACCAGGCTTCATCAACTTCGCTCTCGATGCCGGCTGGCTCGCCTCCCAGGTGGACGCCATCATTGCCGCCGGCGAAGCCTATGGCCAGGTGGACCTTGGCAGAGGGGCCCGAGTCCAGATTGAGTTCGTTAGCGCTAATCCCACCGGTCCCCTTCACGTCGGCAACGGCCGTTGGGCCTCCCTGGGAAGCACCCTCGCCAATGTCCTCCGTAGCGCCGGCTACAAGGTAGCAACGGAGTATTACGTCAACGACACAGGCAACCAAATCGAGCTTTTCCAAAGGTCCCTGTGGGCGCGCTACCAGCAGGCCCTGGGGAGAGATGTTCCCTTCCCGGAAGACGGGTACGGGGGCGCGTACCTGGTGGAGCTGGCCCAGGCCATAGCCGCTGAGCGTGGCGAAGGGTTCCTGGGAGAACCTCAGGAGAGCCTCCAGCGGGACTTGGCCCAGCTTGGCATGGCACGCATCCTCGCGGAGATCCGGGCAGACCTCGAAGCCCTGGGGGTGAGCTTCGACCGCTGGTTCAGCGAGGGGAGCCTCTACCAGGACGGGACCTACGAACTGGTGATGGACCTCCTATCCAGCCGGGGCTTCGTCGTCGATCGAGAGGGGGCCAAGTGGTTTGTCTCCACCATGCTGGGGGACGACAAGGACAACGTCCTGGTGCGAGCCTCCGGGGCGCCGACCTACTTCGCCTCCGACGCCGCCTACCACTACGACAAGCTGGTCCGTCGGGGCTTCCAGCGCGCCATCGACATCTGGGGTGCCGACCACCAGGGCCATGTCTCGCGGGTGAAGGCGGTAGTGGGTGCGCTGGGCGTGGAGCAGGAACGCCTGGAGATCATCATCGGACAGATCGTTACCCTCCGACGTGGAGCCGAGATCGTTCGCCTCTCCAAGCGCTCGGGAGACATCATCCTGCTGCGGGACGTCATCGAGGAGGTGGGCGCCGACGCCTGCCGCTACTTCTTCCTCTCACGGTCCGCCGACAGCCAGATGGATTTCGACCTGGAGTTAGCCACGCGCCAGTCCCGGGAGAACCCCGTCTACTACGTGCAATACGGCCATGCCCGGGTCGCCGGTGTCCTGCGCCTGGCCCAAGAGCGGGGGCTGAACCCGCTGACTGGGGACGTCTCCCTCCTCACCGACGACGCGGAACTGGCCCTCATACGGAAGATGTTGCTCCTCCCCGAGATCGTGGAATCCGTCGCCGACAGCCTTGAGCCCCAGGCGCTCCCCCACTACGCGCTGGACCTGGCCACGGCGTTCCACAACTTCTACGAGCGCTGCCGCATCGTCTCCGAAGATGACGAGCTTTCCCGGGCCCGGCTGAAGCTGGTGGCGGCCACCAAAGTGGTCCTAGGGCGGCTACTCGGGCTTATGGGCATGAGCGCGCCGGAACGGATGTGATGCAGCCGGATGCCCATGCCTCTCCCCTCGCCGCTCCTATCGTCTCCTTCCTCCAGTTCATCATCCACGCCGACAAGGTCGAGCCCTTCGAACGCTTCCTGGACCGCCTGACCAGGGAGGCAAGGGAATTTCCCGGCTGCCTCTGGGCCTACACCTTCAAGGCTGAAGACCTCAGCGCCAA
>CAZPYZ010000650.1:0-2553 GCA_964590215.1 uncultured Dehalococcoidia bacterium
CTTTACCATGGTGCCCTCACCCTAACCCTCTCCCTGAGGGAGAGGGGAGCGGCCCCCCGGCCTTCGAGGGCCTCAGGCAACGGCCGCCCCTGCGTGAGTGTCGCCGCGCGACGTGGGACGGTCATACGGCTGCCAGCTCCAGGACCTGGTGGTAACGGGCCTTGCGGGGCTGGTAGAGCCAGTTGATGGCGAGGATGCGGCGCGTGGCCGCGGCGAGGCCGGCGCGGGGCTCGGTGATGTCGATGACGTCGAAGAGCTCGTGGGCGCAGTTGGTGCGGACGGTGAGGCGGCCGGGGCTGGCCTCCAGCTGGGCGCGGCGTGAGTCAAGGGCTGGACAAGGCGCTTGCGCCGATCCAGAGCGAAGCCTTTACCCTTGATAGCCGCTACACTGGCACTCCCCGGCGGAAGGAGACCCGGGGGTGGGGGCCGACTTGGGGTCGGCGACGCGTTAGGGGTTAGATCGCCTGCCTCTCGGGCCGGCTGTGGTGGCGCTGGCCGGGAGGGTGCCCGGGGTTGCCGGCAGGGGGCAGTCGCGGAGGTGGTTTGGGGCAGTGGTTTGTCCGTTAACCGATGGAGGGAGCGTCGCTTGGGAGAGGGTTAAGTACCGTTGTTTATTGTTTAGGTAACTGTTGGGCTTCGGGTAGCTGGGTAGTGTGGGAAACGCGTGTTCCAATCAGTTAACCGTACAATAACACATTCGGCGATGTACGTTCGCCGCCACGGTTGGTGTCCCTCCTGCTTGATGCGTGCGACTAACCGTTCTCTCAGGGCTAGCAGCGCCATCTCGTCCAAGTGGAGCGCGTCCAACCCGATGGCGACGATAAAGGTGAACGGGTGACCGTCTCGCTCCATCAGGTGTAAATACGTGTAGCTATCTCTTGCCTTCGGCGTCAACTTTTGCTTGATCAGCGTGTTGGCCTTCAGTTGCTGCGCATAGGCGTAGGGATCACCTGCTCCTGCAGAAGGATCCTTGACTTCGATCAGCAACATTCTCGTCGCTTCCAACACTGCGAAGTCCACCAGGCGCATGCCTTCGGGCAACGGCACGCCCTGCTGGTCTAGTTTCTCAGCGGCGCTCGCGGCCGCGAAGTCGAACTCCCAGTCCCTTTCACGTAGGATCATCTCGGGGTTAGAGCTCTTTCGATTTCAGCATCATAAACGCTCAGAATTGTATCCGTGATAGGATTTGGGTTGAGTGCGTTATAGTCAGTTGTGGAAGAACATTGAATAGTTCCCGAGTCATCACGGAAGAGGCTATGGTATGTCACGGAGTGCGCCGGTTGTCGATTGAGTTCGATCTCTTTCAGTATGAAATAGTTGTGGGTGGCTATAAAAATCTGCACGCCGAGTCGTTCCAAGAACAGCAGGATCTTGACGATCTGCGCCATGATTCTTGGATTGAGGTTCGCCTCTGGCTCATCCCAAAGTAGTACTGTCCCTTTTAAAAGAGTGCCGTTTTGAATAAGGATCCATAGCAAGGCCAGCTTCCTAAGACCTTCTGCGAGAAGAGAGAACTCCAGGTCGCCTTGGGAGTTACGAAGGAAGAAGAACTCGCCTTTCGTGGTCACTTTGCCTTGGATGGCATTCTCGAGCGTCGCTAGCAGGGTTCGGCGATCCTTGTCGATAGGGCCGCGGAGCCTCGGTAGATATGCTCGATCTATCAAGTCAAAGTACGTCTCGTCAAAAAAGACCTCACGATTGGCGTACAAAGAACGAAAGCCTGGGGCGTGTGTAAGCATTTCTTTGACTGGTATGAAGACCGATTGGACTGGTAATTGGAGCCATGGACGAGGACGTGTAGCCGTTATTTTGTTCGCCAATTTGGCATGATTAGAAAACTGAACAGAAAGGCGAAGAGAATCACGATAAACTTGCAGCTGGGCCGTGGCGCTCCCCTGGGTTCTGTGCACGAGGCGGCCGATGCGTTGTTGGTATGGGTGGAAGACGGCCTGTAGCTTCTCTGCGAAACGCTTTTCTGATCGAGTGATTTCGCATGCCGAGTAGAGAACTTTGAGAAGATGGGTCTTGCCGGTTGCGTTCTCCCCGATGAAGACGTTCAGGCCGGGGTCCAGGTCCAGTTGAAGGGACTTGAACGCAGTGAAGTTCGTGAGTTGTAAGCGAGTAAGCGGCATAGCGTTTCGTTAAGAAGGTGGGCTATCGTTGGGTCGTTGAATTGCTTAATGCTAGCATGGACGCCGACTCGACAGCCAGCGGTGCGGTCGGGGAGCTCTTATAGGCGCCGGAGTCTTTGGGTGCATTAGAGTGCGGAGGGGCCAGAATCGGGTTGGTCGTGGGTGACTGAGGAGCGTATTGAGTCCACCCAGAGGGGTCTGGAGATGAGAGGTCCTCAGGCAACGACCCCGCCCCGGGGGATAGGCGCAGCGCTTTGTTACGAAGGAGACTGGTCATACGGCGCCGAGCTCCAAGAGCTGGTGGTAGCGGGCCTTGCGGGGCTGGTAGAGCCAGGTGATGGCCATGATGCGGCGCCTGGCGGCGGTGAGGCCGGCGCGGGGCTCGGTGATGTCGATGACGTCGAAGAGCTCGTGGGCGCAG
>CAZPYZ010000651.1:0-2547 GCA_964590215.1 uncultured Dehalococcoidia bacterium
ATCGAAGACGAGGGCGCGGCCCCCGCCGCCGACGGGCACCTTTCCCACGACCGCCGACAGGTTCTCCAAATCGATGACGGCGCCGACCACCCCCACCACACGCCGATCGGGGTTGCGGATCGGCGTGTGGATCAGCAACGACCCTTGGCCGCCGATCGGCGCCTCGGCTACCTCCCACGCTTGCTGGCCCCGCTGGGCTGCCGTTTGGAACGACGGCTGTGCGGCGATGGACGGGACCCCGCTCGGGTGCGATGAGGCCAGGCGAGATCCTGAGAGGTCGAAGGTCGACAGGCGTGCCAGCTGCGGAAAGTGGTGGAAGAGCTCCTTGAGCAGCGGCTCCTGCTGCGTGAGATCGAGGGTGACGATCCCAGGCAGGGCTGCGATCGCCCTGCTCGTGTTCAATAGGTCGTCCAGGTAGACCTCGAGTTGGCCGGCCAAGCCCCGCGCCAACCCGGTGAGCTCTTGCGCGGATTGCTCCCCCAGAGCTCGGCGGTCCAACATAGCCATGCCGAGTCCGACAAGTCCCAGGGGGAGAATCCCGATCAGGGCCAGGGCCAACAGGAACCGGGCCCGTAGCGTCCGTAGGCGAGTGAAGCGCCAGCGAGCCATCGCACTCACTTCCGCAGGCGCGGCTGCGGGGCCAGCACCAGGTGGTGGCCCTCCCAGACGGCCATCAGGTAATCTTCCGCAAGCAAGGCGTCGTGCCGCTCGGGCGTGAAGGCCGGAGCATAGCGCTTGATGAGGCCATCGACGGGAGGCAGGTGCTCGAGTGCGGCGCGCACCTGCGGCCCTGCGGTCGTTCCTGCCTGCCGGATCGCCCGGGCCAGCAAATGAACGCCGTCGTAGCCGCTGGCCACCGCGATGGGCACGCTGACTTCCTCGATGCGGCGGGTCCCAAAACGCGCGTGATAGGCCCGCAGTACCGCCTCTCCCCTCGGTGTCAGTGAGCTGAAGAAGGAGTAAGTCTGCACCGAAAGCACCCCCTGGGCGTTATGCACCCCGGCGAGTTCGGTGAAGCGGCGGATGCTGGTGCCACTGTGGCTTACCACTGGCACCTTCCAGCCGAGCGTGAGCATGCTGCGGACAATCGCCGCCCCCTCGGGGGCATTGGCCACCAGCAGGAGCCCATCCGCCTCTGCGGCGCGAAGCCGCTCCAGCTGACGGCTCATATTCGTATCGCCCTGGTCAAAGCGTTCGACGCCGACCGCAGCAGCGCCCAACCGGCCCAGCCAGTCCAGCAGGCCAGCCACATTCGAGTCCCCCCAGGCGGTGGTGTCGGCCATGATGCTGGGACGGCGAGCACCCACGATCTCGAGCGCGTAACGCACCAGAAACTCATCGGTGTATTCATCGCTCATGGCGATGCGGAAGGCATAGTTAGGGGTGCGACCATTGCGCGTAATGGCAGTCACCGAGCCCAACGCAATGATCAGTGGGATGTGAAGCTTATGGATGAGGTCGAGCTGGGCGAGCATCACCGGGCTAAAGGTGCCGCCGAATACGGCGACGATCGCATGCTCCTGCACCAGCTTGCGGAGGGTCACCACCCCAGCCGCGGGCTCATTTTGTACATCCTGCGTGGCAAGGGCCAGCGGGCGGCCGAGCGCGCCGCCTTCGCGATTCACCTCGTCCATGGCGAGCAGCATGCCCCGCTGGATGGCCTCCCCCGTGCTGGCCAGGGGGCCGGACAGCGGCGCAATCAGGCCAATCGTGATCGGTGGCCCCGGTGACATGCTGCCCGGGCAGCCCATCAGCAGAAGCGCACACAGGCAACTGACCCCGCTGATGACGTGGGAGCGAAGTCGGCGAAAAGGGGCCCCCCTGTGCGTGATCCATCCCCGTATCCTTCTCATGGCGGCTCTCCCCCTTGCTCCAAAGCCCCGGGCCGTCCTGAGCAGTCAAGCCAAATGTAGGGGGGTTGGAGGCGGGTGTCAATCATAATTCTGTCTCAATCTGCGACAACATATGTTGGAATCTCAGGCCGCATGTATGATATCCTGACGGCGGAAGGACCGACAGACGAGCGCCTGATCCTGAGGGAGGGGCGTTCCCAGGCGAAGCCGAGGAGCGTGGCATCATGTATCCTATTCAACGTGAATCCGCAGTACATCTCCTGGCGGAGTGCGTGAAGCTGCCCACCATCAACCCCCCGGGCAACGAGAAGCTGGCGGCTGACTGGCTGGCTGGCTTGTTGACCCAGATGGGATGTGCGCCCACCGTCGAGGACCTGGGAAAGAATCGAGCGAACGTGGTGGCTGTCCTCAAAGGCACAGGGGAGAAGCCGGCGCTCGTCTACAATGGCCATCTGGACGTCGTGCCGGTGGGGGACACGCCCTGGATGTATGATCCGTTCGCGGGGATCCGCGCCAATGGCCGCCTGTATGGGCGTGGCACCTCGGACATGAAAGGTGGGCTGCTGGCGATGGTGATGGCCGTGGATGCGTTGCAGCGGGCCGGCGTGCGACTGAAGGGTGACCTGATCGTCTCCGGGGTGGCGGACGAGGAGACGGGGGCACTCGGGGCGAAAGCCTGGGTGGACGCCGGGGG
>CAZPYZ010000652.1:0-2542 GCA_964590215.1 uncultured Dehalococcoidia bacterium
TGCCCGACCCGAACCGGCTTACCCCCTCCTGGCTTCATATACAGAGAAACGTTATGGGTGCATCTCCGAAACTGTGCTCTAACGACCTGAGTTGACAAAGGGCAGCGATCCACGCAAACTAGGGAATCTGTAGGAGAATCCTGGCTTGCGAGGAGGCTGCCCGATGGAAGTGTATCATGACGACGATGTTCTGCAAAGTCCCGCGGCCCAGCGGTTGAGACAATTTATCCGTGCACGCCGTCAAAAGTGGGGTGCAGGGCTGCCGGACTTGGAGGTCTTCGAGCGAGAGTTGCACGAGCACATGATGGCCTTGGAGCGGGAGTTGATCGCTCAAGAGCTCGCCCGCTATGATGTCGAGGCCGAGCTGGTCGAAGTCGGCGGCGTGACGTACCGTCAGGCCTTGACCTCGCCGGAGACATATCTGTCGGCGGCGGGGCCGGTGAAGGTCGAGCGGCATCTGTACCGGCCGGCTGGGCGCAGCAGCAAGAGTATCTGCCCGCTGGAACTGCGGGCGGGGATCATCGGGGGCCGGTTTACTCCCCGGGCGGCGCGCCAGGCCGCGTTCGTGATGGCGCACCTGACCCCGGGCGAGGGGGAAGCGCTGTTTGCGGAACTGGGCGGGATGCAGCCCTCGCGCAGCAGCCTGGACCGGCTGCCCAAGCGGTTGTCGGAGCGGTGGGAAGCCCAGCGCCAGGCCTGGGAAGACGCGCTGCGGGCCACGGAATGCGTGCCCGACGAGGCCCAGGTGATGACGGTGTCGCTGGATGGGGTGTTGGTGCCGATGAAAGATGGCGGGCGGCAGGCCAAGCGCCACCGACCGGACAAGCAGGCCAAAGGGCCCGCCGGGTATCGGGAAGCCGGCTGTGGCACGGTCGTCCTCTACGACGAGGAAGGCCAGCGGCTGCAGACGGTGCGCTACGGCCGGATGCCGGAGCCCAAGAAAGTCACAATGTGCCAGCAGTTGCAGGCGGAATGCCAGAGTATCGCGGCGCTCCGGCCGGACCTGACACTGGTGAAATTGGCCGATGGCGCCGAGGAGAACTGGCGATTTCTGTCTCGGTTGGATTTGGGCCTGGCAGGTCAGAGCAGAGACGACGTGGAGATCGTTGATTTCTACCATGCCTGCGAGCACCTGAAACGCGCGTGCGATGCGGTGTGGGGCGAAGGCAATGCGCAGGGCAAAGCCGAATTTGAGCGGCTCAAGACACTGCTTAAGGAAGCGGACGATGGAGGGGAGCAGGTCATCCGCGCGCTCAAATATCGCGCCCGGCGTGCCCGGGGGCGGCGGCGGAAGCGGATTGAAACCGAGCTGACCTACTTTCGCAACCAGCGGGGTCGGATGCAGTACGCCCGCTATGTTCGAGAGCAACTGCCCATCGCCAGCGGGGTGGTCGAAGCCGCCTGCAAGACCCTGGTCACGCAGCGGATGAAACGCTCGGGCATGGCCTGGACCCAAGCTGGGGGACAAGCGGTGCTCACCTTGCGCAGCCTGATCCAGAGCGAGCGCTGGGAGACTGCCTGGTCGCTGCTCCACGCGGACTTTTGCCAGCCCGTGGGTGTGGTCAACCCCAAGCATCATGCTTCACCCCCGCTGGTGGCGTAGGCTCACAGTTTCGGAGATACACCCATTTTGAATTGGCCGAGATGAGCGTCTCCTTCAGCCAGGAGATCGAGGAGAAGGTCAATCGCGAAGTCACAACGGGAAGACCTGTCAAGGTCTCCCTCCTCCCCCGGGAGGAGGCCTTCAAGATCCCGGATCTCATCAGGACCAAGATTAACCTCCTCCCTGAAGGGATCCAGGAGGTCCGCGTCATCGAGATCGCCGGCTTGGACCTCCAGGCCGACGGCGGGACCCATGTGGCGAATACCCGGGAGGTCGGACGGATCAGGGTTGTCGGCCACGAGAGCAAGGGAAAGATCAACAAACGCCTCCGGATCGCGCTGGATGTCTAAAAAAAGAAGGGGTAGCACGCTTGAGGCCGGCCCACAACTTAGGGGCGGCCAGGGTGTGCTACCCCTCGCACGGTCGGCGGGTCTTAGTCCATCAACCCAAAGGTGATCAGCATGCCACCTTTCTGGTGGGTCTTCAACCACTCCCTGTTCGAGTTCTCCGCATTGGCCCCGGACGAACCGACGACGATGGAGACGTACTGCCTGCCATCCACCGTGTAGGTGGTCGCCCCGCCATAGATACCGGAGCCGCAGTTGAACTTCCAGAGCATCTGCCCGGTGGTGGCATCGAAGGCATAGAGGTAGCCATCCACGTCACCGGCGAAGACCAGGTTCCCACCCGTGACCAGGATGCCGCTCCTAAACGGCATCGGGTTCGAATGGGCCCATTTGAGCTCGCCGTTCCTGGCATCGATGGCTCGTAACGACCCACCACCTCCCGTCCACCGCATGACCTTGAGCCCCAGGAACCATTCGCCTCGCTTCCATTCCTGCTTCTTCGCCTGGAAGTCCTGGCTCATGTCGCTATAGGCCGGCACATAGGCAGTCATGGTGTGGGGGTTATAAGCCATGGGGTTCCATTCCTTCCCGC
>CAZPYZ010000653.1:0-2535 GCA_964590215.1 uncultured Dehalococcoidia bacterium
TTCGATGGTCATCTCCAGCACGTCTGCGATGTTCTTGCCGTTAAAGCGAACCTCCAGTGCCTCCCGGTTGTAGCGCTTCCCCTTGCAGACCTCGCAGGGGACCTCGATGTCCGGCAGGAAATGCATTTCGATCTGGACGAAGCCCTCGCCCCGGCAGGACTCACAGCGCCCTCCTTTGACGTTGAAGGAGAACCGGCCGGGGGTGTAGCCGCGCATCCGTGCCTCCGGCACCGCGGCAAAGAGGTCCCGGATGGGGGTGAAGGCGCCCGTGTAAGTTGCCGGGTTGCTCCGCGGCGTCCGGCCGATGGGGGACTGATCGATGTTGATCACTTTGTCGATGTGCTCGATTCCCTCGATGGCGTCGCACTCGCCCGGCTTGTCCTTGGCCTTGTAGAGGATCTGGGCGAGCTTCTTGTAGAGGATCTCGTAGACCAGGGTGCTCTTCCCACTCCCTGACGCGCCGGTCACGCAGACCAGCATGCCCAGGGGGATGCGGACGTCCAGGTCCCGCAGGTTGTTCTCCCTCGCGCCGCGGACGACCATCGCTTTTCCGTTGCCCGGCCGGCGCTTCGGGGGAATCGGGATCTCCTTGGCGCCTGAGAGGTACTGGCCGGTCAACGAGCGAGGTTCGACCATGACGTCGTCCAGGGTGCCGCTGGCCACCACGTGCCCGCCGTGCTCGCCCGCCCCCGGACCCATGTCAATGAGGTGGTCCGCCGCGCGCATCATCGCCTCGTCGTGCTCGACGATGAGGATGGTGTTGCCCAGGTCTCGCAGCTTCGCCAGCGTGTCTATGAGACGCTGGTTGTCGATGGGATGCAGACCGATGGACGGCTCATCGCAAACGTAGAGGACCCCCATCAACCCCGAGCCGATCTGGGTGGCGAGACGGATCCGCTGCGACTCCCCCCCGGACAGGGTCGCGGCCGCCCGGTCCAGGGTGATATAGTCCAGGCCCACGTCCAGAAGGAAGCTCAGCCGTCCCCGCAATTCTTTCAAGATCTGGTATGCGATGGTCTGCTCCCTTGGACTTAACGGCGTTTCGGGGCTCTCCATGTGGTCCACCCAGCGCAGACCCTCGGCGATGGACATCCCGGTGACCTCCGCGATGTTGCGACCGGCCACGAGCACCGACAGCGCCTCCGGCTTCAACCGCCGGCCTTTGCAGGCGGGGCAGGGGTTGGCGCTCATATAGCGCTCTATCTCCGTCTTGATGTAGTCGGAGTCCGTCTCTCGGTACCGGCGCATCAGGTTGGGGACGACGCCCTCGAAGTTGGTATGCCAGTGGTGATGGTGCCCGTGCCGCCCCCGGTGCTGAACCGCGAGGCGGCCGGTCTCGTCGCCGTATAGCAGAGTATGCATGAACTGGTCGGGCAGCTGCCTTACGGGGACCGTGGTCGAGACCTCGTAGCGGCGCGCCAGGGCCTGGATCATGCTGGAATACCAGGGGCTCATGGCCCCCGATCGCTGCCACGGCTGGACCGCGCCCTCGTTGAGGCTCAGCTCCTTGTTGGGGACCACCAGGTCCGGGTCCACCTCCAGCTTGGAGCCCAGCCCGGTGCACTCCGAGCACGCGCCATGGGGGCTGTTGAAGCTGAAGGTGCGGGGAGCGATCTCACCGAGGCTGGTGCCGCAGTAGACGCAGGAGAAGTGCTCGGAGAAGAGGAGTTCTTCCGGTTTCGCGGGCCGGTTGGCGCCGCCGTGCCCTTCCGGAGCCCCATGCGCTTGGTCCACGATGGAGACTAGGACGACGCCGCCACCCAATTTCAGGGCGGTTTCCACGGAGTCGGTGATGCGGCCCCGGGCAGGATCTGCGCTCGGCGGAGAGCCGGCCTCCCCTGGGAGCGCAGGCATCTTGCCTGCCGGACTTGACGCCGCCCCCCGTGCCCCATCAGTTGGCGCCCCTGCCCAGGCTGTCCCCACAGCGATATCCGCCACCAACAAGGTCTCAGCCTCGGGGATGACCAGGCGGTCGACGACGACCTCGATGGTGTGCCACTTGTTGCGGTCGAGGGCGATGTTCTCGGAGAGGTCCCGGATGGTGCCATTGACCCGCACCCGGACGTAGCCCGCTTTCCGCAGGTCCTCCAGGACCGCGACGTGCTCCCCCTTCTTATGAGTCACCAGGGGGGCCATGATCATGAACCGGGTGCCCGGAGGCAGGTTTGCTACGGCATCCACGATCTGCTGAACGGTCTGGCGCTGGACCTCGCGCCCGCAGGTCGGGCAGTGGGGATGGCCCACCCGGGCAAAGAGCAGCCGCAGATAGTCGTAGACCTCCGTGACGGTGGCCACGGTGGAGCGGGGGTTGCGGCTGGCCCCCTTCTGGTCGATGGAGATCGCCGGGCTCAGCCCCTCGATGTAGTCCACATCGGGCTTCTCCATCAGCCCCAGGAACTGCCGGGCGTAGGCGGAGAGGGACTCGACGTAGCGCCGCTGCCCCTCGGCGTAAAGCGTGTCGAAGGCGAGGCTCGACTTCCCGGAGCCGGAGAGCCCGGTGATCACCACGAGGCGGTCCCGGGGGATCTCCAGGTC
>CAZPYZ010000654.1:0-2533 GCA_964590215.1 uncultured Dehalococcoidia bacterium
GCCCAAGAAACCATCGGGGTGGACAGGTGTCGTACCTCTTGATGGCCAAGGGCCAGTTCGGCTCTAAGAATCTCTCCATCACCTGGGTGGAAGGTGGCCCGGCGAGCGGGCAGCAAGTTCATGAGCATCCCGAGCAAGAGCAGATCTATGTGATCGTCCGTGGCAGGGGACTCATGCACGTTGGCGGAGAGGAGCAGGAGGTCCGTCCCGGGACGCTCGTCTTCGTCCCCCCAGCGACTCCCCACGCCATTCGGAACGTCGGCGAAGAGCCACTGGCGTACGTGTCCGCCACAGCTCCGCCCTTTGAGAGGCCGTCCGCAGATTCCATCTGGACCCACCAGGCTCGACCTGGCTAGCGGTAGGCGTTCGGCCCCCCGCTTTAGATAAGGCGTGGCTGCGCCTCATAGAGTAAACGATTCCCAGGACGCTACCTCGCCCATCAGCATCCCACGCATCCGGGGAAGGAGCCCGAAATGACCAGCGCCCAAGCCTACGCGGCCATGGTGGATGAGTACAACGAGTGGCGGGCACGCAACGAGTCTGAGAGTCCCGACCGCTGGGGTACACAACGCACCACTGCTCGATTCAGCATGGACCCCCGCCGGCCGCTGAGCTCGGACCTGGAAACCATCGCTGCCTATTTGGCTCCGGACGACGTCCTCCTGGACGTGGGTGGCGGCGCGGGCCGGCTCGGCCTTCCTCTCGCCCTCCGCTGTAAAGAGGTCATCAACGTCGACGCCTCGCCGGGCATGCTGGCGGCATTCCGAGAGGTGGCAACTGCGGCGGGTATACCCAACGTCCGGGCCGTCCAGTCGGATTGGCTCAAGGCCGGTGGCGTGGAGGGCGATGTTTGCCTGTGCTCGTCCGTCACGTATTTCATTCGTGAGATCGAGGAGTTCGTAGGACGGTTGAACAGGGCGGCCCGCAAGCGGGTGATCATCCGCGTGGTCAGCCTTCCCAATCCAAACGCCACGGAGCCATTCTACAAACTGCTCTACCAGAAACCCTTCAGTCCGGCCCCAGGCTTCCGCGAGTTGCTACCGGTCATCTGGGACCTCGGGATGTTGCCCGATGTCCGCGTTAGTTCCACACCGGCCTCGGTGATCCCGCAACCAACCCGTGAGAACGCCATCGAAGAGCAGGTCACCGCGCCGTGGGTTCGCCCTGACGACAGAGACCGGGCCCGAGATCTCTTCACGGCCCACTTCGATGAGCTGTTTGGAGCGATACCGTCCGGGTTCGTCCCGCGCGTCTTGGCCGAGGCCAGGGATGTCCTCATTATCTGGGAGACGGGGCGACATCGAACCTGATGTTCGACCCTGAGGGGACATCGCGCAGGTTCGAGCCCGATCGGCGCACACTAATCTTTGGGGTCGAGAAAAGGTGAGCCGGCGATAGGAAGAGAGAATAAGCCAGACCACCGCAGCCTACTCCATTGAGGTAGAGGGTTTGACCGTGTCGCCGCAGCGCGTCCGCGATGGACCCCGCTCACGTCAACGAAGCGCAGGCACCCCACCTGCGCGATCCACGGCCTATACTGGCAACCGACGATGGTAATGCGATCCCCGGTGGAGACCGAAGACGCACAGAAACGAAGCGCACCACCTGATAGCGGCGGTTGACGAAGGAGGATGGACCTAGAGGCAAGCTGCCTGCCCTCCCAGGAGCCTGCGCGACACCCTGGTCTAGGTTTCGGGCGGCGGCGGCGGATTCGTATCCCGCCGTCGCTCTTCCTCCCTACGCTTTTTCCATTCGTCGTACACGACCCTGAAAGGCACGCCCTCTCCGCGCTCCCCAGCCGCTATAGCTTCGGGCCATTGGGCCGGGATTTCGGGATGTGCCTCGAGGTAGGCCTGAAACTGCCGGACTTTCTCTTCTCCGCTCCTTGGGTCCGCCATGGTCACCCCTCCCAAGCTTTACCCCAAAGTTACCATACCGCCGCCATGACAAGCCCGCACCCAAGGCCAGCAGCCGCCCCTCTGGTGACTTGCCAGTCTTTCCACGAACGGCGGTTCGGCCTGGGGTAACATGTCCTCCAATCAAGCACCCAAGAGCCCCTTGTGTTTGAGGGCCCGTTCCAGCGCCGGCTGCATCTTCATCTCTCTGAACTCTGCGATAGCGAAGTCGAGGTCCATCAAGCCTTCAGCCTTCAGTTGTAGCGGCGAGGTGCCCTCGCCCCGGGAGGGTGGGGAGTTGGCAGCCGGTTGTTGATAGCTGACAGCTTCCTCAAGCAGCAGTTCTGCCAGTTGAAGGCGGGTGAGCGCGATTTCTGGCCGGAAGCGCAACTTCTGGCAGAGGTCCAAGGCGTCACGATAGTAGGTCCGGGCACCGTCCCGATCACCAGCCAGAGCCGCGGCAGCGCCAAGATGGCGGGGGATGCAGACAAGCATGAGGCTCTCAATGAACGCAGATGAACCGAGGGCGAGCGCGCGCGCCGCCAGCGCCGGAGCCCATTCCCGGTCCCCACTGGTGACCGCCGCCTCCAGGAGCAGGGCCAGCACATCCACCGGTATTTCATCGTCGCCTCCAACGA
>CAZPYZ010000655.1:0-2527 GCA_964590215.1 uncultured Dehalococcoidia bacterium
ATGGCGCCGGACCCAGCTTGGTAGGCAGGAAACACCTCAGAGAGGATCCTCCCCGCTTCCTGATGCCGGCCGAGGTGCGCCAACATCGAGGCGCGCCCACCCGCGCCGCGCACCAAACGGATGTGGTCCTCCGTAAGCCCACCGAGGTACGCTAGCGCGGAGTAGGTCCGGAGGGTAGGAGCGGCCGTGGGCATGCCCAGGGCCTCTGCCCGCTGCAAGACCTGCTGACCCAGGGCCAGGCTTTCTTCCAGCCGGCCGTCTAGGCTTGCGAGGTAGCTCTCAAGGCTCAGGGCGTTTAGCTCGTTGAAGGCGTCCCTGCCGCGCTGCGCCAACTGGCTCAACTCGTGCCAGGCTCGCTCGCCCTCCTCGCGATCCCCTCCGTACAGGAGAACGACGCCGGCAAACTCCAATAACTGGCCCTGAGTCCGGGTGGTCACTCGCTCCCGGGACCAGGCCAGAGCCTCTCTTGTGAGCTGCAACGCGTCCCGCCAGAACCGGGGACTGTTCATGACTCGCACGCACTGCCACGCGGCGGTGAACAACAGCTCGGGATCGTCTAGGCCGCGCGCAACGTCTAACGCCCCCTGCAGTGAGGCAACCCCCTCCGCACGCTGGTTCGCAGCGAGGTGTACTCTCCCAAGAGCAATGTCTGCATAGGCCCTATCGACGCCGGCCGGCGATGCATATCTGACGGCTCGCTCGGCCCACTCCCGAAACTGGGGCTTCTGATCGTTCCTCGTGTTCTCCCGGTGCAGCCCTTCCAGGGCCATGCGGCATGCCCTTGAGGCTCTGGCCCCATCGCCCAGAATCTCGGCCAGGGCAAAGGCCTCCGGAGCAATGGTGTCGGCGACCGTGCGTGGCTGCCCCAGAGGCAATTGGGCATCGCCCAGGGCCAGAAGTAGGTCACAGCGGGTAGACCGGTCGTCCGGGTCCAACACCTCTTGGACCTCGATGGCCCGTTCCAGGTGCCGTACCGCTTCGGCATAAGCGAACACGCTCATCGCTCGCTGGGCCGCCAGCCGGCCATAATGGACTGCTTTTCCCAGGTCCTCCGGGTGCGACGAGTGGGCGTAATGCTCTGCCAGCTCCGACGCATGCTCCTCCAACCGCCGGCTGTGGACCTCCTCTAGGGCACGGCCCACCTGCTGATGCCAGCGGATACGGCGTGGCGGGCTGATCTCTTCGTACAGCGTCTGCCGGAAAAACGCGTGGGTGAACCGGTAGGCGATGTTCGCGCCAAGCCCCGACCGGCCCTCGAGGACGGCCCGGTCCGTCGCCTCTTCCAGAGCCTCGATGACCTCATCTTCTGGCCGGTTGGCCACGCGCTCCAGGACGTCGTGCCGGAACTCTCTCCCTATCACCGCTGCCACTGAAAGCACCTGGTTTGTCTTCTCCGAGAGCCGCGAGAGCCGCTTGCCGATGACGTCCCGCAGCCCCTCGGGAATGCCTGCCTCAGGGCCACCCTCTGCCACCAGGCGGTAACGCCCTTCTTCTCGCACCACCAGTCCTTCCTCCACCAGGTAGCGCAGCACCTCTTGTACAAAAAGTGGGTTGCCTTCTGTCTGGCGGTGCACAGCCTCGGCACGGCTCCAAGGGACTTCTTGCCCGCGAATAATGCACATCATGCGGTGGACCTCGTCGACCGTCAGCCCGCGCAGCGGGATCCGGGCGAAGGCTGCGCTGCGGCGGAGCTCGGCCAAGGCCCCGGACAAGGGATGCGCGCGGTCGACCTCGACGTCCCGGTAGGTGCCGACCACCAGCAGCCGGGCGCTCTCCAGGTTCCGAGACAAATGCACGAGCAAGTCCAGGGTCCCGCGGTCGGCGTCATGGAGGTCTTCCAACACCAGCAGTAGTGGCTGGACCTGAGTGGCGTTGCGCAGGAAGCCGGCAACGGCCTGGAGCAATCGCCAGCGCTCCTCGTCTGGGTCCCCAGCGGGACGGAGTTCGACCCGTATCCGGTCTCGTACCTCAGACACGATGCGGGCTACGTCCCCCGCACCAGCCCCCAGGTCCTCCCGGAGACCTGCAGGTTCACGGGCGAGCACGTAGGACCGCAGCGCCTCTACGAAGGGTAAGTAGGGCAGGCTCAGCGACCCCTCCTCGTAGCAGTGTCCCACCAGGGTCTTGCTACCCCGCAGCGAGGCGTACGTAGCCAGTTGTTCGCAGACCGACGTCTTCCCGATGCCCGGCTCGCCGACGACCATCACTAGGGAGCCCTGGCCTGAGAGGGCGGCATCGAAGGCCGCCTGAAGCTGGCGCAGTTCCTGTTCGCGCCCGACGAAGGTACGGCGATACAGAGGGTTAGTCTCTAGTTTCGAGTCTCTAGTCTCCAGGTCCGCCCCGCCGCCCGACTGGAGACCAAAGACCAGGGATTCGAGATTCCGCCGCACCTCCGTGGCGCTCCCCGGCCGTTTCTCCGGGTCTTTTTCGAGGAGCCGCAGGGTCAAAGCCTCCAACCCCGGCGGGCAGTCGGGGCGATGCCAGGTAGGATTGATCGGCGGCATGTTCAGGTGCTGCCCGATGATGG
>CAZPYZ010000656.1:0-2526 GCA_964590215.1 uncultured Dehalococcoidia bacterium
TGCGGGGCCTCTATCGGGAAGCGAGCGGATCGAAACTGCAGTGGTTCAGCCTTAGCGGCCGCGGCTTCATCCTGGGTGATTGAGCCATGACGGACCATCAGGTCGAGCACATACTCTTGCCGCTCCTTTGCCGCGCGATTGGGTACACCGGCGGGTCGGGGCGTCGGACTTCCGGGTGACTCACCCAAGGGCCGGAGAGTCACCTGGATGTCCATGGGCAATAACGACAGGCGCTCTGGGGGCAGCGTAGCCAGCACTTCTGGAGGGAACATGGCCAGCCGTTCGCCGGGGAACTGGGCCAGGAAGGAGCCCAATCCCTCGGGCGTCGCGCTTCCGATATCGACGAGGTCCGCGTTAGAGAGTTGGGCCAACTTGTGGAGTGGCCAGCGGGCTTTCTGGGCGGGGAGAAGTAACGGATCGTACTCGGCGGGTGCCCGCGGGATAGCGGCGAGGAGCGCGGCCTCGGCCAAGGTGAGCTGGCTGGCAGGTTTGTCGAAATAGCGCTGGGCCGCGGCCCCTGCACCGTAGGCGGCGTTGGCGTAAAACACGAGGTTCAGGTACCGCTCCAGGATCTCCTCCTTGGAAAACCTCTCGGTTAGTTGCAGGGCGAGATAGGTCTCAGCGAGCTTACGCCAGCCGCTCCGCTCCAACCGACGATCGGGAGCGACGTACAGGTTCTTAGCGAGCTGTTGGGTAATCGAGCTTCCGCCCGATCCCTCAAAGAAGGCGCCTGTCTCCCAGAAGGCGAGGTTCTCATACAGTGCCCTGGCGACTCCCCGTGCGCTCACGCCTGGGTTATCCCAGAAGTCAGCGTCTTCGGTGGAGACCGTGGCGTTAATTAGATGAGGTGATACCTCCCTCAAGGGCACGGACCTCCGGAAGCCGCCGCTTGCCTCGGTCCAAAGGAACAACCGGTTGCCATGCCGGTCGAGGATTTCCACCCCTTTGTCTCCCTCATCTTCCACAAAGGTTGCAACGGACAACACCGAGACTGATACCGCGCTAACGACCGCGAAGCCGGTTGCAAACAGGGCGACAGCCACGACGGCAGGGATAACAAGCCACCGGAGCGACCACATCGCGCCACCCGAAGTGTAGAGGGTGGGGATCCTGGGCTGGGAATGCAAGAAGCTGTTGCCGCCAATGAGCGCGCGCAGAGGCCACCGCCTTAGAACAGCCCGGCCGCTTTGGTATCGCAGCCACCGAATCGCTTGGCAGAAGCGGGGATAGGAGCGAGAGGCCAGGTCAATTCGGTCCCACAGCTCCATGATCGCCCGCACCAAGACGACCTCCGCCAGGCCCAAGGCATTGAAGAGCACCCAAAGGAGCGCCGTCATCGGACCGACGGAACGAGCTGAGGAAATCGCATCGCCTTTATAACGCCCGTGACGCTGGCGATATCAGCACCTGGTCATGTGGGCATCAGGCAGTTTTGACACCCTAAAGGAAAAAGCCTAGGCTTGGCGCCACTTCCCCCCAGGCAGGGAGCGGTTGACGGTCAGCGAGCGTATCCAGGGCTACAGCGCCCGGTTCCTGGGACAAGCCGAGCCGGCTTTGTGAGGCGGTTGCTGGCAAGTAATCACGGTACGATTCTTTGAGCACGTCGACGATAACCTCGAAAGACCAAATTACGGTACCCAAGGCCGTCAGGGCTGTCCTCAAACTGAAGGAGGGGGACCAGGTTGTCTTTGTTTTTGAGGGAGAGCGAGCGTATCTTTATCCCATCAGGAAGGGCGGGATCGAGCGCCTCAGGGGAGCTTTGAAGAACGCTCCGCGATTCACAACCCGGGAAGCCGAGAGAGAGGCCGCGCACAGAGAAGCAGCCCGCAAAGCTCTCGGCCACGACGTCGCTATCGACCGGTGAAAATCGATGCCAACGTAGTAATCCGCCACATCGCAGACGATCACCCGGACCATGCGCCAAAGGCTCACCGGCTGTTCGACGCCATTGGAGATGGGAGGGTTGCGGTAACCGTTGAAGATGTAACGCTGGCAGAAACCGTTTGGACGCTATCGTCCGACTACCGAATGGGCAGGGAGGATATCACCGATGCCCTGCTGGAGCTGCAACCACAGAACGTTCTCAACCCGAGCAAGGCAGAGGCACAGCTCGCTTTGGTTCTCTTCAGTGACCACAACCTGGACTTCGCAGGTGCGCTGCTAGCCGCGAGGGCGCTTTCACGGGCGGACAATGAAATCGCCTCCTTCGACCGCGACTGTGATAGGGTTCCCGGCATCGTGAGGCGGGAGCCGGGTTAGATCGCGCTATGGTCAGCGAACGTATTCAGCGCCAGATCGACCGGTTCCTGGACGAGGCCGAGGCGGCGGTGGCCGGGGGCAACTGGGGGCTGGTTCGGGAGTGCGCCCAGAAGGTGCTGGCCTTCGACCCCCAGAACGCGGACGCGCTGGCGTTCTTGCGGGCGGCAGAGCGGGCGCGCGGGGCAGGAAGTGCGGAAGTCAGGACACATGGAAGTGAGGAAATAAGGAAGTCAGGAAATGAGGGGGAAGCATCCCTAACTTCCTCAC
>CAZPYZ010000657.1:0-2523 GCA_964590215.1 uncultured Dehalococcoidia bacterium
CCAGCCGGGAGGCCGCCGCCTGAACCTCATTTACACACCTGTTGACATGACCTCAATTGCGCATTCAGGATGGCGCTCTTGACATCTACGTATTTTGCGTTAATATTTACGCATTATGCGTGAACCAAGGGCTCTAGACGCTCTGTTCCCGAAAGTCAGGCAGCAGGTGCTTGCCATAATCCTGCTGGAGCCGTCGAAGTGGTGGTATCTCAGCGACCTTGCCCACCATATCGGGCGGCAGCCGTCCAGCCTACAGCGCGAGCTTGATAACCTCGTCAAGGCCGGTATCCTGCGCCACAAGAAGGAAGGCAGACAGGTTTATTTCCAGGCGGAGCAGGACTGCCCTCTCTTTCCGGAGCTTCGGGCAATCTTCCTCAAGACTGTCGCTTTGGCCGATGTTCTCCGCGAAGCGCTCGCACCCCTTAACAAGCGTATCGAATGCGCCTTTGTCTATGGTTCAGTAGCTGAGGGCAGGGAAGTCTCCCAGAGCGACGTGGACCTGATGCTTATTGGCAGCCTAAAGCTGGCCGATACCGTGCAGCATTTGAGGAGTGCAGAGAATCAGTTGGGGAGGCAGGTGAACGCCAGCGTTTATTCCCCAAAGGAGTTTTCGGAAAAGCTGAAGGCAAAGAACCACTTCATTCTCTCTGTCTTTGAAGGCGAGAAGCTTTTCGTGATTGGAGACGAGAATGTCCTTGCAGGATATGCTGGGTAAAGGCGAACTCCAGCCCCATCGGACCAGCAGGCAAGAGCTTGACGGGCTTCGCAAAGTTGTCGAGAGGGATCTGCAAGACTCAAGATTGCAGGGTTTGTCGGCAGACAGGCGCTTTGCCACCGCCTACAACGCTGCCCTTCAATCTGGAATCATGATTCTTTATTGCTCAGGCTACCGGCCGAGCACGAGCAGGGGAGGGCATCATCGGAATGTCTTTGAAGCCTTAAGACACATCCTCGATTCCTCGCACCATGACCGGATTGATTACTTCGACTCGTGCCGCAGGAAGCGCAACACGCTGGATTACGACACGGCTGGCCTTATCTCCGAGACGGAAGCGGATGAATTGGTCGAGCAGGCATTAGAATTCCACGAAATCGCCGAGGACTGGATTCAGAAGAATTCCCCCGATTTGGCCGGATAGGTTGCGTACCTTGCCCGCTCCGCATTGCCAGTCTCAGGCGTGACAGTCAACCCAAACGGCCATGCAGTTCGGAAACTTTCGCAAGACCCTTTCTATTGCCTCATCCCAAGTGCTTGGCTCGCCTGACCTGCTCCCCAAAAACTGAACCAGGTGCTATGAGAGTCCTACCGCCCGTGAAGTGCTCCCCGATCTTGATCCAGGGCCTATGCGACTTTTCCGGCCACCCGGGCCCCTGGGGCCCGGGCCGAATCGGCGAACGCCTCGGGGCTCTGGTTCCCCAAGGCGCTGTGCGGACGCTCCGCATTATAGTCCCTTCGCCAGGCCTCGATCTTCTCCCGGGCGTCGGCCAGGGAGAGGAACCACGTGGCGTCCAGACACTCCTGGCGGAAGCGGCTGTTGAACGCCTCGATAAACGCGTTGTCCGTGGGCTTCCCGGGCCGGGAGAAGTCCAGCTCGACCCGGCTCCAGTGGGCCCACTGGTCCAGGGCCCGGCTCGAGAACTCGGACCCGTTGTCGCACCGAATCGTCCGGGGCGCCCCGCGCTGGGCCACCAGGCGGCCCAGGACCTCGGCCACCTGCACCCCCCTGAAGCTGAACCTTGCCTCGGTGGCCAGGCTCTCACGCGTGTGACAGTCGACTATCGTCAGGAGCCGGATCCGCCGGCCCTCGAAGAGCTCATCCGACATGAAGTCCATGCTCCAGCACTCGTTCGCCCCCTGGGTCTGGTTCCTCCCTACCCGGGGCTTGGCGCTCTTGTGCCGCCGGGGGCGTTTGGTCCTGAGGCTCAGCCCTTCCTGGACGTAGAGCCGGTGGACCCGCTTGTGGTTCACCCGCCAGCCCTCGCGCCGGAGGAGGATGTGGAGCCTGCGGTAGCCGTACCGGACCCTGGATCCGGCCAGCTCCTTAAGCCGCATCCGCAGGGCCTCCTGGGTGTCAGCCACCAAGCGGTAGCGGTGGCTCGCCCGGGGGAAGTTCAGCACCCGGCAGACCCTCCGCTCGCTCGTTTGGTAAGCCAGCTGGAGCGCCTGCGCCACCTGACGTCGGCGGGCAGGCTTCAGAGCTTTTTTGACAAAACGTCCTGGAGCATCCGCTTGTCGAGACTCAAGTCCGCCACCATCTGCTTGAGCCGGCGGTTCTCATCCTCGAGCTGCTTGAGCCTGCGGACCTCGGCCACCCCCAGGCCAGCGAACTTCTTCTTCCAGCGGTAGAAGGTGGCCTCGCTGACGCCGAGCTTCCGGATGACCTCCTCGACCGGGGTGCCCGACTCGGACTGCCGCAGGGCGAAGGCGATCTGCTCCTCGGTGAAACGCTTCTTCTTCATGGCAAAGCTCCCCTCTGGAATGGGTGAAGTTTGCCAGAAAGTCGCACTCAGGGTGGACTCAGA
>CAZPYZ010000658.1:0-2516 GCA_964590215.1 uncultured Dehalococcoidia bacterium
TTCAGGAAGGTGGGCGTCAGGCGGGGCTACTATTCCGATAACCACGAGGACGCGCACCTCATGACCGTGGAGGGAATAGACGACCCGGCCTACCGTGCTCGGGTCCTGAGTCCCGAGTCTTGAGTCTTGAGTCACCTGTTCTCGCCCTCGCGGGCTTCAGGATTCAGGACCCACGCAGTAGTCAGCAGGCAGCAGATGGAGAGGGGAGGCGGTCCTTGGACTTTGGACTTTGGACAGATGGAGAGGGAGGCGGTCCTTGGACTTTGGACTTTGGACCTTGGACCTTTCGCCGGGACTCAGGACTCAGGACTCAGGACTATCATGACCTCCCCTTTGTCCACCCGCTGTCCAGGGGCGACGCGGACCGACTGGACAACGCCCGCCCGCGGGGCCCGTATCTCGTTGTTCATCTTCATGGCCTCCAGCACGAGGAGACGGCTCCCCCGCTCCACCACCTGCCCCTCACCCACGTAGACCTCCCGTACCAGCCCCGGCATGACCGCGTGCACCCTGAAAGGTCCGGACGCCGGCGCCCGCCGCGGGAGCGTCCTGCCGCCGCCGGTGACCTCCACCTGGAACAACTCACCGCCCAGGAGCAGCTCCAGGGCGCTCGGGGGGCCCTGGGCGTAGAAGTTGACGCTCTCTGCCTCCAGCTGCAGGGTGTATTCACCCTCGGCTGACGTCTCCAGGGTGACTTGGTATGTTCGGTCGCCCGTGGTGACCTGGAAGCTGCGACCGCCGAGGAGGGTGACCTCCACTTCGTGATCGGTCTCCCCCACACGGACGCGATACTTCATGTGCTTGTCACCTCAAGGCCCGCGCATTTCTGTCACACCCTGGTTGACAAGCACAACTGGGACGGGGGGGAGTTGGGCAACGGGAGAGGCAGGACTCGCATAGGCGTGCTTTCGCGTCGAAGACGACCCGTGGTGTACTAACGCCATCCCTGCCAGGGGTCCGGGGCCAGAGCCCCCGGCGTCCGATCAGCGCCAGCCGTTGCGGCTCCAAGGGTGCGGGCGGAAGGCGCTGACCCAGGGACTGGGGCTTGGCGCCGATGCGGCCCGGGCGCCTTCGCCCGGGGGCCCAGGCAGGGGTGCACGGGCCCCACCGCCGTTGCTGCTGGCGGCCAGTACGGCCCCGCCCAGCGCGGCCACCTCGGCGCGTCGGGCCGAGGCCTCCTCGAACTCAGGCATGATGGCATCGACGAAGCCGGTGCTCAGTTCACCACGAAGGAACTGGAGGGAGGCAAGGACGTGGCGGTGGAAGGGAAGGACCGTTCGCACTCCGGCGATCTGGTATTCGTCCAAAGCTCGCCGCATCCGGACCACAGCTTCCTCACGGTCCCTCCCCCAAGCTATGAGCTTGGCAAGCAGGGAATCATAGTAGGGAGTGACCTCAAGCCCGTCGTAGAGGCCCGAGTCCAGGCGGATCCCGGGCCCGCCTGGCTCCCGCAGCAAGCGGGCCCGACCGGTGGACGGGACAAAGCCGTTGAGGGGGTCCTCGGCCAGGATCCGGCATTCAATGGCCGCCCCTCGGGCCTCGACGTCCGCTTGACCGTAAGACAGGCGTTGCCCCGCCGCGATACACAACTGGTCCCGGACCAGATCGCCACCGGTGAGCATCTCGGTGACGGGATGCTCCACCTGGAGCCGGGTGTTCACCTCCAGGAAGTAGAAATGGCCCCCCCGGTCAATGAGGAACTCGACGGTACCGGCGCTGCGATAGCCAGTGGCTCGTGCGGCTGCGACCGCCGCCTCCACCAGATCGCGACGCAGCCGCTCGTCCACAGCGGGCGATGGGGCCTCTTCAATAAGCTTCTGATGCCGCCGTTGGATGGAGCACTCCCGCTCACCGAGGGCGATTGGTTCGCTTTGGCCGTCGGCCATAATCTGGACCTCGACGTGGCGAACGGGATCGAGCAGCCGCTCGAGGTAAATGGTGGGGTCGCCGAAGGCCTGAAGGGCCTCCGCCGACGCCACTTCCAGAGCGGCCTCCAAATCCTGGGGCCCCTGAACAACTCGAATGCCCCGGCCACCACCACCACCAGCGGCCTTGACCAGAAGGGGAAACCCGAGACGTTGGGCCTCCCCGACGGCAACGGCGGGGTCAGCCACGGGGTCTGATCCCGGTACCACCGGGATCCCGGCCCGGCTCATGGTTCGCCGGGCGGCAGCCTTGTCGCCCAGCAAGCGGATCGCCTCGACGGGCGGCCCGACGAAGGTGAGACCGGCCTCTTCGCATGCGAGGGCGAAGCCGGCGTTCTCGGCTAGGAAGCCGTAGCCAGGATGGACCGCATCTGCTCCCGTGACCTGAGCAGCCTCCAGGATGCGGGCGATGTTCAGGTAGCTCTGGGCCGGCTCCGGTGGGCCAAGGGGATAGGCAACGTCGGCGTAGCGGACGTGGAGTGCAGCCCTATCGACCTCGGAGTAGACCGCGACAGAGGCGATGCCCGCCTCCCGGCAGGCGCGCACGATCCGGAGGGCGATCTCCCCGCGGTTGGCGATGAGGACTTTTCG
>CAZPYZ010000659.1:0-2513 GCA_964590215.1 uncultured Dehalococcoidia bacterium
ACGGCTTCTACGAGTGGCGGCGGCAGGGGAGGAGGAAGCAGCCCTTCTACGTCCGGCTGCGGGACGGGCTGCCCTTCGCCTTCGCCGGCCTCTGGGAGCACTGGGAGGGGGCCGAAAGGCAAGCCATTGACTCCTGCGCCCTACTCACCACGGAGCCAAACGCCCTGATCCGCACCTTCCACCACCGGATGCCGGTCATCCTCGAGCCCGGGGCCTATGCCCTCTGGCTGGATCCCGTCATCCAGGACGCCGACAGGCTGCAGGCCCACCTGCGCCCCTATCCTCCGGACGGGATGGTGGCCTACCCGGTCAGTACGAAGGTGAATAACCCGGCCACCGACAGCCCGGAGTGTGTTGAACCTCTCTGAGAGCGAGGGGGGTCCGGCCAAGGGCTCTTTGCTTTCGGACGCAGGGCGGAGATCGAATGGCTTGGGACACCGGTTTGATCAATGAGCAACGGACCGCGGCCTCCCATACGGGCGCACATGCCCGTCTTCTTGCGGGGCCCGGGACGGGGAAAACGTTCGTCATGGCCCGCCGTGTTCTCTTCCTGTTGGGGGCCAGGAATGTCCCGAGCACGGAGGTGGTAGCCCTAACCTTTACTCGGGCTGCGGCGGCAGAACTCCGTGCGCGAGTTGCCCAGGATTTGGAACCCTTGGGAGTGCCACTGCCACATATCTCGACCCTGCATTCATTTGCTCTTCGTCAGCTCTTACGCAATGTCCACCTGACCGATCTGCCCCAGCCTCTGCGCATCGCCGACGACTTTGAGCAGAGCGAAGTGGTTGTCGGGGAGCTAAAGGGGATCATCAACAGGAACGCGGACGAGGTCTACGGCCTGTTGGACCAGCTGTCCGCGGATTGGCAGACTCTCGATGCAGACGCGGCCGAGTGGGAGGCGCGTTTTCCGGAGCCCGTGTTTCTCGGGGCCTGGCGGGAGCACCGCCTGATCTACGGATACACCCTACGGGCGGAATTGATCTATCGGCTGAAGCGTGCCTTCGAGGCGGACCCGAATTTGGATTTGGGTGGCCGGTTCCAACACCTGCTCGTGGACGAATATCAGGATCTGAACCGTGGAGATTTGGCGGTTATACAGGCATTGGCCGCGCGCGGTGCAGAAATCTATGTCGCGGGCGACGATGATCAGAGCATCTACGGCTTCCGAGGAGCCCTACCCGAAGGTATCCGTCGCTTCCATCTCGACTATGCCGGCGCAATAGATCTGCCTCTAGAGGAATGTCAGCGGTGCGGTGAGCGCATCCTCGCAGTGGGGCAATACGTCGCCCGACTGGATCCACGGCGGATTGAGAAGACGCTTCGACCCCGCCCTGGCACACCGCCAGGAGAGGTACACCTCCTCCGCTTCTGGGACCAATCTCGCGAGGCTGCGGGGGTAGCAATGATTTGCCGCTATCTGTGCGAGACCCGCGGGTATGTTCCGGAGGACTTCCTTATCCTCGTCCGTGGAGACCCTAAAGCTGTTTTCTCCCGCCCGATCCGAACAGAGCTTGAGAGGGCTGGACTGCCTGTTCAATCAGCTGCCGATCCCCTTGCTCCTCTCAACGAGGGAGAGGGACGCCAGTTCCTTTCCATACTGCGACTGCTGGTGAACCCACGGGATCACCTCGCCTGGCGAGTTCTCCTCCAATTGCGGGAAAATCAGCTCGGGGCTGCACGGCTAGGAGCTGCTTACCACCTGGCCCGAGACCGAGGATGCACGTTCACGGACGCGCTCGACCTGGTTGCAGCAACCCCCGCTCTGATCCCTAGACATGGGGGCCTCGTGTCGGCGGAGGTTGTCGCGGCCCGCGATCTTCTTGCTGGCCTTCCGCCGCAGGGCGACCAGCCTCTTATGGACTGGCTTCGCGTACTGGCGCCCCACCTGTTCGCCGATCCCGATGCCCAGGAGTCAACGCTCGCTTTGCTAAACCGGGTTGAGCAAAATGCGGGCGTTACGACCTTAGAAGAGCTACTGCGGGCATTGGGAGCCTCACTTGGGAGTTACGAGCAGGAGCGGCAGCCGGGGGCCATCGGGCTCATGACAATGCATCAAGCCAAGGGATTGACTGCCCGAGCCGTGATTGTTGTGGCCGCGGAAAGGGAGTACGTGCCAGGCCCCCGAGTCGGTGCAGCCGCCGATGATGAGCAGAGGCTCTTGTACGTTTCGCTGACTCGGGCGAAGGAGTACCTCATTATCTCCCACTGCCAGCGTCGAACCTGGGCCCAGCGCTATACGGGAGCCACCGCGGGGGTTGTGACGCGACACCTCACGCCGTTCTTAGAGGGCGGCCCGGTGCCGGTAGAGGACGGAGAGCAGTTCGTGCAGTCAATGAGCGGGGCTGCGTAAGCAGAGAGCGCGCCCCCTGCGGGGCGTAAGCACCAGGGGGAGTGAGCGAAGGCTGACAACGTCCCCAAGGCGGGGGAGCGGGCGCAGCCGTCCCCGCCGGAGCAGGAGCGCATCTTCCTCGGCCCCTAAACGGTCGACGAGATGCCCCAGGAGGCCCTCGCGG
>CAZPYZ010000660.1:0-2507 GCA_964590215.1 uncultured Dehalococcoidia bacterium
AGCGGCCTGAGCGAGCAATCCTTCTATCTGCCGCTCGATCCACGGGCTCGCCATCGTTCACTCCACCAGCTTGGCCCGCAGGGCCTCCTGTTGAGTCTCGGTCACCCCCGCGGCCAAGAGATACGCGCTGACCCCGCCGTATGTCTGGTCGACATGCGCCAGGGTGCGGCTCATTGTCTCCGGCTTGGAGGCCGCGAACCACTGAGCCCGCTCCGGACTCCCGCCACGTGCGATCATCCTCTGGCGCGCCTCCTCGAGGGCGGGGCCGAGGTACGCTTCGGATAGCGCGAAGTCTTCAGCGATGACCTCCTCAGGAACGCCGGCGACGGCAAGGCAGAACGCCGTCACCAGGCCCGTTCTGTGGAGGCCGCCGGTGCAATGCACCAGCGTCGCGGGTTGGGAGCCGGCGATGGTTTGGACGGCCCGTGCGATCCCCTGCTGGTGCTGGTCGACCACACGGCACAGCATCGCTTCCTGCGATCGGATCGCCGGGTCCGCGGCAAAGGTGATGTCGTACAGGGGCACATTGAGGTACTCCACCGCGTGGGCGGAGAAGCTAATATCGGGGCGATCCTTGACTTCCTCCGGCCGGCGGAGGTCGATGATGGTTCGCACACCTTCCTCCCGCAGCCGGCGCTCGGTATCCGGGGATGCCCCGTGAAGGCTCCCGGACCGGAGAAGGGTGCGCCATCGAATGTGCCGCCCATCTACCGTCGGATAGCCGCCAACGTCCCGCAGGTTCGACAATCCGTCGATTCGAATTTGCCGTTCCATCGGGACTCAAGACTTGTCGCTGGTCAGGGAAGGCCGAGTGGCGGCCTCGCGCCAAAATGACGAGATTGGTTGCGTCACGTCCCAACGTTCATTGGTCCCGCCCGGCCCGCCCACAAAGCTGCGCTCTCGCATCACCCAGCGCCCCCTACCGCTCGGCAAAGGGTACGGCCATGGGCGAGCGGAACGCTCTCGACTCGTTCGCAAGCCACGGAAAACCGGCCCTGCCATCGATGACAAACCCTACAAATCGCCCCTTCTCAGAACCCTGAACTAAGGACTTTTTGACTCAGGACTCAGGACTGGTCAGGTCTTTGAGGCGCGCCACCGCCCCAGGCTTGTCCCCCGCGGTGAGGGTGCCCTCTATGACCATCTCGGTGAGCGCCCGCTTCAACCTGCCGATCTCGGGGCCTGGCCCGTAGCCGGTCAATTGCATGATCTCCTCGCCGTTGAGCGGGGAAACCGCCACGACCGCATCCTCTTCCTCCTTGGTCCTTGCCTCCAGGTCATCGATCCGGGCCAGGGCTGCCTCCACCCGCTGGGCCTGCTGCGATGTGATGTCGTCTCGGCTCAATGCCAGCAGGTCCTCCAGCAAAGGCCCAGCGTCCCTTACCAGCCTCCTGACCGCGCTCTTGCCGAAGGACCGGTCGTAGAGGTTCGGTCGCATATGCAGCGCGACGAGGGAAGATACCTCCTTTGAAAAGTCTGTGCCGAACCTGAGAGTGTGGAGCAGGTCTCGGGCCATTTCGGCCCCAACGAATTCGTGTCGGTAGAAGTGGACGGCGCCCCCTTCGACGCTCTTCGTCGCCGGCTTCCCGATGTCGTGGAGCAGCGCCGCCCACCTGAGCCGGAGCGTTGCTGGCGTCTTGTCCACGACCAGCATCGTGTGGCTGAACACGTCCTTGTGGTGGGGGGGGCTCTGATGAATCCCGATCTGCGCTTCCAGCTCAGGCACGGTGTGCGGGAGCAGGGACAGCCGTTCCAGCCACAGGATCCCGAAGGACGGGAGGTCGGTCAGCAGGATCCTATCCAACTCCTCTGCCACTCGCTCCCGGCTGATGGTCACCAGGGAGTCTCGTTTCTGCGTGATCCCTCGAATCGTGCCGTCATCGATGGCGAACCCCAGTTGGTTGGCCAGCCTCACTGCCCGCAGGATACGCAGCGGGTCCTCTTTGAATCGGTCAGAAGCCGTCCCTACCGCTCTGATCACGCCGGCGTCCAAGTCTCGTTGACCGTCGTGGGGATCGACGATGGTCCCGTCCACCGCCATCGCTATGGCGTTGATGGTGAAGTCGCGCCGCGAAAGGTCCTCCAGCAACGAGTCGCCAAACTCTACCTGTGGCTTTCGGCTCCCGGTCTGGTACTGCTCTGTTCTATAGGTCGTAATCTCAACCCATCGGTCATCAAGCAAGATCCCCACCGTGCCGAACCTCTCCCCAATGTCGGACTGAGGCAGTCCTCCGAAGACCGCTTTGATCTGCTCGGGCCTTGCATTGGTGGTGAGGTCGACGTCCTTGGGCTTGAGTCCCAAGAGGTGGTCGCGGACGCAGCCACCCACGAGGTAGGCCTCATAGCCTGCCTTCAGAAGCGCCCGCTGGGCTTTCTGGCCTGTTCTTAGAGCCATCAGCTGTCAGTCATCAGCTATCAGCGATCGGCTATCAGCTATCAGGATTCAGGACTCCGGACCTTCGACGTTGGACCCCTTCGACTCACTCAGGGCAAGCTTTGGACGTTGG
>CAZPYZ010000661.1:0-2507 GCA_964590215.1 uncultured Dehalococcoidia bacterium
GAGATCATCCGAGAGCAGAGCGGCAGCTCCAACGGGATGACCTTCGACCTGCAGGGTCGGCTCGTCATCTGTGAGGGAGATAACCGCCAGATCACGCGCCGGGAACCCGACGGCACCTACACCCCCCTCGCCCAGCGCTTGGGAGGGAAGCGCATCAACCGGCCCAACGACATCGTGACCCGTGCTGACGGGAGCATCTACTTCACCGATCCAGCTGGCCGCTTGCCCCAGGCGGAACGGGAGCTGGACTTCAGCGGCGTCCACCGTATCGCCCCTGACGGCACCCTGACAAACGTCACCGCCGAAACCGAGTACCCCAACGGCCTCGCGTTCTCCCCCGACGAGCGCGTCCTGTACGTGGCCATCACCCGGCGGGATGAGCGGTGTATGGAGGAGAAAGCTCGGGGGGAGGTCTGCCCGCACCAGTTCATTCGCGCCTTTGACGTGGCCGCTGACGGTACCCTGAGCCACAACCGCATATTTGCCAATATGGCTTCGGCGGCGGACGGCGTGCCCGACGGCATGAAGGTGGATGGTGAAGGACGGGTGTATTGCACTGGCCCTGAAGGGTGCTGGGTCTTTGACGCCTCCGGCCATCACCTGGGGATCATCCGCCTGCCCGAAATTCCGGCGAACTGCGCCTGGGGCGGTCCCGACCATCGAACGATGCTGTTCACGGCGCGGACGTCCGTGTATGCGATGCGGATGAAGACCCCCGGGACCCGCATACCCAGGGCCGCCTGAACCGAACCACAGGACAGCGGTACACGCGAAAGAGGAGGGGCGGTTCGCGAACCGCCCCGACAACGCTTCATCCCTTCACCCACCGGCACTCCGGCAAGTGGCCATGCGCACCCCCATCCCGGCATGTACAGCGGGCCTCTTCCTGTTTTCGATAGCCTCTGGACTCCAAATACGCATGAAAGCCCGTATAAAAGGTATCCCCGTCGTCTATGGACTGATAGCCTGCCTGAAAGGCTTGCCTCAGTTCTTCTCGCGTCGGTTGCACAGCCCCTCTCCCTTCCGCGGTGGACAGCAATCCTACGACTGGCCCCCATGACAATTGATCACCTGCCCGGTGATGAACGATGCATCATCGGTCATCGGGATTTCTCCCCTGGCCAAAAGTCGTCGTCCAGGAGTTGCTCCAGGAGCCAGGGACAGGTCTCGGGGAAGGTCGCTGGGGGCAGGCGCGTCTCCCTGGCTGCGCGTTGCCGCGCCCAGGGATAGGCCGAGGTCGCCAGTCCGGCGAGCTCGGACTGCAAGCTGGGACTATCTTCCAGAAAACCCTCGATGAGCACGCGGGCGCTGCCGATGCTGGAGCGCCAGCTTTCGCCGCGCTTGTTCCGCTGATAGGCCCACTGCAGGAGGTGTAGCAAGAGGATGCGCAGGTGGCTCCGCACGGCGGTCCGCTCGCTCTTTCGCACATCCTCGATCTCCTCCGCCAGGTGCGCCACGTCCAGTGCGTCCCAGGCTTTCGCCCGCAGGGCGGCGGCCTGGGCCTGCAGCCAGGCGTCAAAGTCAGTGTCATACATCGCCTTGCTCACGGGTGCTCCTCGACCGCACCTCGAATGTTTGGGGGGCGATCAGCGTGGACCCCAGTGCTGCCCCCGCCATGCTGCGACTTCCTGTCGCGCCCTATGTCCGGCCTTCCGCATGCGTGCCCATGTCGATGGCGATGACCTCGTCCGCAGCGAGCCAGGCTTCGGTGTCCACCAACTCCGGCTGGCCCAAGGCGTCGAGATACCGCACGCGCACGGATTCAGCCTCGGCATTCATGGCCACCACCTCAGCCTGGTCACCACTCGCCAGGAGTACCTTTGTCCCTACGCTCAGGTGTGCAAGATTCACCGGTCTCTCCCTCCACGGTAGCCTTCGGCTCATGCGTACCAGTGACGGGTGTCGTGTGGCGCGTGTCGAGGGACAGACAGATGGAATATTCACGGCACGCGTCACTGTTCACCTGTCACGTCCGAGTTAGTTCGGAAACGGCACCTGGTGCGCTAAGAAGATCTCCCGGCGTTCCCTCGCCGATGTGAACACCGCCAGCAAGACTTCCAGCGTGGCCTTGCCCCAGGCACCGTCGGCCCACGGTCGGCGGCCGTTGACCACCGCCTCATACAGTTGGTTGACGATCCCGTGGCGACCATCTGTCTCCCTGCTAATGGGAATCTCGCGTGTGTCTTCGTCGCCATAGATGACGAGCCCGCCAGGGGTCAACCGCACGTCCCCCTGTTCGAACGTCACGATGAGCGGTCCGCCCAGGACCCATGTCGCGGAGCGTCGTGGTGGGGCCCCTGCAGCACGCCCCCTTCCTCCATACCGTTGTGCTTGCTTGAGGGCTGTTTCTGCTTCTCCACTCGCGAGCTGCCGGAGCGCCCGGCGTGCCTGCGCATGCACAGACGACTCCGCTGTGTGGCGTGCCTCGCCGACCCCGAAGGTCAACTCCCGAGAATTAAAGTGGTCATAGCCACTGTAGACGGCCGTGGCGGCGGTCCCATCCTCGA
>CAZPYZ010000662.1:0-2503 GCA_964590215.1 uncultured Dehalococcoidia bacterium
GCACGGCCGGAAAGCCGGTGACCCTGGGGCTGCGCCCCAGACCCCAGGTTCACGCGGCGGCCGTTTGCCCCGCCTCCCTCGACTGAGTGCGGCTCTCCGGTCGCACTCCTAGGGCTGTAAGGAAATGAGAAAATGAGGGAGGAAGGAAGGAAGGAAGTAAGGCGCCTCGCCACCGTCCCTTCAGGATCCTTCTTCCCGCCCAGGCCGTGGAAGGGAGCCCCACTGCGTCCTGGGATGCTCACGGCAGCACGATGCGGCAGACGAGATGCCCCTGGTCGCCCTCCCAATGCCGGGCGTCATACCAAAAAGCCGCCCGAACCGCTACGCGAGCAAGGGGATGGGCAAGGCGCGCGAGGAGCCAGATTACAGGGTACAACGTGCGGTAGGCGGGTTCGTCCCAGCAGTAGACGCTCGTTCCTGCCCCGGGGGGTGCCAAGGCCTCTAGGTCCTCCCGTCCGTACCCCGGCCGTCGGTGCCCCCAGGCGGCGTGGGCGAAAGGCGTGAGGAACGCCGGAAACAGGCGCATCTCCCGGCTGGGCACCGTAAGCCAAATCGTGGCGCCGGGGGCCGTTACCCGCAGCACCTCCTGCCACAGGTGCCCGTCGTCCGCCACATGCTCGAGGACATCCATGACGAAGACCGTCGAGAAGGAGCTGCAGGCGAAGGGCAAGGCCGTGCCATCGCCCCGAACGACCCCTTGCCGGGGCGCTGGGTCCAGGGCGACGACCTTTTCCGTCCCCACATGCCCGAGGACCGTCCCATCTCCCGCCCCGAGGTCCAAGGACCAGCCATGCCCCGGCCGCATGCCCAGGCGCTTCGCCAGCAATGCCCGATAGTAGGCTCCTGGACGCATCCTTACACCTGGACCCGGGCTGCGTGGCTCGTTTCTGGGATCGCTTCTTCCGGGCCCCCGGCCCGGCATTTCCTCGCCAGCAGCAGCAGGGTGTCCGGCGACAGCAGCCCACCCCCTATCCACATCTTCCCCTCCGCGCGGAACCCTTCCGATCGCAAACACTCAGAGAGATGGCGATCGTCGTGGTAAACCCTGGCGTTCCGGCCGGGCATTAGATGGCGCAGCGGCGCGCCCCACCAGCGCCGGTTGTATGACAGCACCACCCGTCCTCCCGGCGCCAGAACCCGGTTCATCTCTCCCAGAGCCGTCCGAAGCGACGCCAGCGTCAGGTAGTCCAGCAGCCCGATCGCCAATGCTGCGGAGGCCCGCTCCTGTCCCAATGGCAGCTGGCAGACGTCTCCCAGGACAAGCCGGCCACCCCTCGCACGGCAGAGCATTTCAGCAGAGCAGTCCAATCCAACCCAACGGGCTCCAACCGCGTGTATCGCCTCTTCGTAGGCGCCTACCCCGCAACCGAGGTCCAACACTACTTCCCCCGCGCGGACCGACAAGAGGTCCAAAGCAGCCTGTCTCCGTTGCTGCAGCAACCAGGCCAGTCGCCCCTGGCCCTGATAAGAACCAGTCCAACGGTCAGCATCGATAGATTCGCCCGCCCGCGCCGCCAGCTCAGCGTTTCGCCATGCGCTGGCGCGAAGCGCCGGCACCCCCTTGCCAATCCTCGCACGCACTGCCTTCCGCTCACGCCACAGCCGGTCCGCCAGCTGAATCAGACCCTGAGCAGTGACCCGTTGCCAGGGAACGCAGTACTCGGAGAGCCCCAACTGGTGCATAAACGCCCGGCCCTTGCCTTGGTAGCTGATACTCAAGACGGGCGTGCCTGCACCGGCTGCTAGGATAGCCGCGTGGGTCCGCATGGCCAGGACCATCTCGGCCTGCCCCAGAAGCCCCTTCAGTTGGGCCGGAAGCAAGCGTCGGTGCAAAATGACAGCCTCTCGCCGCATCAACGACCGCACGGCCTCAGCCACGCGTTCATCATCCTGGTCCCCGCCCGGGCACATGGCGAGAAACAGGACCTGCGTCCCAGTGCACAGGCTGATGGCATCCAGTGCTTTGGCCATCTCTCGGCAGAACGCATCGAAAGCCTGGGACGGCGTCTTCCGAGCCCACCGCACGGGGATCCAGCCGCTGCGGTAATGCCCCCACCTGCGCAGAGCCACGGCCAGGAACCGCCCGTGCATTCCGAGGTCTGCGAGTACTTCCCCTGCTGGGGCCGGTTCCACTGCGAAAGAAGGATCGGCGAGGACGTGGAGACGTTCCGAGGATACGCCAAGAGCCTTGAGCCGGCGGGCGGAAGCCCTATCCCGCACTGTAATGACGGCTAGTCGGGTCAGGGCCAGCCGGAGTACCGCTCGCTCGGCCCACCCACGCACAGGTCCCACGCCCTGACCGTAACAGGCTACTCGCTTGCCAAGGAGCAGGGCGCAGCCGATAAAGATGAGCTGGGCCCACAGGAACACCCTGCTGTACTGGTTCTGGATGAGGAGTCCCCCTCCCCAGACCACGAGGTCCGCCCACGCGAGCTGCCACAGCAGCGTGGCGCTTGCCCGCCGGACCCCTCGAACTCTATGGCGGCTCGTCGTGTCGGTCGGC
>CAZPYZ010000663.1:0-2495 GCA_964590215.1 uncultured Dehalococcoidia bacterium
CGCGCGTACGAGCCCAAACGTGACGACTCGTCCCTTCAAGTCTGAACATTTACCAACCCAAACCTCGCGTGACGGTCGCAGCGGTTTGGCGTTAGAGTATGGCAGTCCTCACCTGGCCTTAGCCAGGTGAGGATAAAGCCTGGCCAGCGGGCTCTGTCCCCGGACCCCCGAACGGATGGACCCTCGAACCACGAACGGGACCCCTTATCTCAGCAGGATCATGGGGGGTGCGACAGGACCTCGTGACGCTGCAGGTACGCATGATCACCCCCGGGCCACTCCTTGCCGCTCCAACATGGCGTTGGCAAGATTAGCCTCGTGACGGCGGCAAGAAGCCCATGCTCAAGTTCGGCCTGATCCTCAACAAGCAGTACCCTCCCGGCGACGACCCGCGCGCCCGGTTCCTCGAGCACCTGGAGCAGGTGCGCTTGACCAAGGACCAGGGGTTCGACACCATCGCCCTGGGCCAGCATTTCCTTTCCTCGCCCTTCCAGGAACTGCAGTCGGTGCCCCTGCTCGCCCGCTTCGCCGCAGAGAGCGGCGAGATGGCGCTGGCACTCACCATCATCCTGGCGCCGCTGCTCTCGCCGGTGGAGATCGCCGAGATGGGCGCCACGTTAGATCTCATCACCGGCGGACGTTTCATCTGCGGTCTGGGTCTGGGCTACCGCAAGGAGGAGTACGACGCCTTCGGCGTGCCTCACGAAGAGCGGGTACGGCGCTTCGAGGACAACGTGGACATCGTCACCCGTCTCTGGACCGGAGAGCGGGTGACCTATCACGGCCCTCATTGTCGTCTGGACGGGGTGGGCCTCACGCTGCGTCCCCTGCAGCAGCCCCGGCCTCCCATCTGGATTGCGGCTAACGCCGACTCGGCAGTCCGCAGGGCCGCGCGGCTGGGCGATGCCTGGGTCATCAACCCCCACGCGAAGCGGGAGACCGTTAAGGGACAGCTCCAGTTGTACCGGCAAGAACGGTCCGCCGCGGGCAAACCGATGAACGGGTTGCCCCTGATGCGGGAGCTCGCTATCGCTCCTCAGCGCCACCAGGCCTGGTCGGATGTCCGTCCCTACCTGGACTCCAAGTACCGCGCATATCGCCAATGGGGCCAGGAGACGGCCCTTCCGGGGGAGGACCGCTGGTCGGCGGAGTTCGAGGAGCTGGCGCGGGACAGGTTCGTCATCGGAGACCCTGCCTCGGTGCGGGAAGAGCTGCAGCGCTACCTGGAGGAGTTGCCGGGCGTGGACCAGCTGATCTTCCGGGTCCAGTACCCGGGCATGCCTCAGGAGTTGGTGCTGCGGACGATCAAGCTGCTGGCGGAACGAGTCCGCCCCTACGTCCGCCTACCGGAGTGACCAAGATGGCAGACCAGCCACTGCTTGGGAAAGTCGCCATCGTCACCGGGGCCGGGCGCCTGCGGGGCATCGGCCGCGCCACCGCCGTCGCCCTGGCGGAGCTGGGCTGCGACGTTACCGTCACCGGCACCGGCCGGGACCCCAAGACCTTCCCACCCGACGAGCAGGCCGCTGACTGGCGGGATATCGAGAGCACTGCGGAGCAAGTGCGGGGCCTGGGCCGCCGCTGCCTCCCTCTCGTCGTGGATATATCGGACTCGGGTCAGGTCCAGGGTATGGTGGACCAGACCGTTGCAGACCTGGGCCGCGTCGATATCCTCGTGAATAACGCCGCCTTCGCCCGGGGCCCAGACCGGGTGCCCCTTCTGGAGATGGACGAGAAAATCTTCCGTCGCGTGCTGGAGGTGAAGGTGGTAGGCGCGTTCTTGTGCACTCGGGCGGTGGCCGCAGCCATGATCGCACAAGGCCAGGGCGGCCGGATTATCAATATGTCCTCCGGTGCAGCCCCTTCCGGCATGATCAACGCCTCGGCTTACAGCGGCGCCAACGCGGCCCTGGAGGGCATGACCCGGACCTGGGCCCGGGAGTTCGGCCGCCATAACATCCTCGTCAATGCCGTGCGACCGGGCATCGTGGATACCCACCGCATGGACGACCTCGGGCGCGGCGAACGCTGGGCTGCCGCCCAGGCCAGCATCCTCCTCGGCCGCGCCTCCACCGACGAAGAGGTGGGAAAATTCATCGCGTTCCTCTGCACCGATGCCACCAGCCGCGTCACGGGCCAGTGCCTGAACTTCGGCGGCGGCAGCGTGTTCTACTAGCCCAAAGCCCGGAGGCGCCAGATGGAAGTACCCCTGCTCGTGAGCGATTTCCTGAATCGCGCCGTCAAGCTCTACGGTCCCAAGGAGGCGGTGGTGGACGGCGACCAGCGCTTTACCTACGCTCAGTACGGCGCCCGCGCCTACCAACTGGCCCATGCGCTCCATGGTCTGGGTGTCCGCAAAGGCGATCGCGTCGCGATCTTGAGCCCGAACAGCCATCACTTCCTGGAAGCCTTCTACGGAGTAGCGGCGCTCGGGGCCGTGATCGTCCCCATCAACTACCGGCTCATTGCGTCGGACTTCGAGTACATCGTCAACC
>CAZPYZ010000664.1:0-2494 GCA_964590215.1 uncultured Dehalococcoidia bacterium
CCTTGGCTGCAACAGCCGCGCGGCGGGGCTCTTCGACATCCAGGTGGAGGACGCCCCGGCGGGCGAGCGTCCCGGCCTCCGCGTCACCTGGACGAAGCGAGCGGCCTGGGCGGCGTGGGCGGCCGCCAGCGAAGGCCACTACCTTTTGCGCACGAATCTGGTCGGTTGGACGCCGCACGATCTGTGGAAGACGTATATTCAACTGACCCAGGCGGAAGCGGCGTTTCGCACCTACAAGAGTGAGCTCGCGGTCCGGCCCATCTGGCATCAGTTGGAGCCTCGAGCCCAAGCGCATATCCTGTTTTCGTTCTTGGCCTACGCCCTGTGGAAGACCTTGGAGCAGTGGATGGCGCGGTCCGGGTTGGGGGATGGGCCCCGGCCCGTCCTCGAAGAACTCGCCCGGCTCAAACTCGTGGAGGTTCGGCTCCAGACCTCCACGGGGCGTGTGCTCTCGCTCTGGTGCGTGAGCCAACCGGACGAGGGCCAACGAATCCTCCTCAGTCGGTTGGGGATCGAGCTCCCCCGGCGGGTGGGAGAGCCGCGATGGACCCAGGCCATGGACTTAAATGTAGTCAAAACTCAAAACGCTAAGTTGTGAATTCCCAAGGGGTTGGGGTGAGTTTATGGCCTGAACTGCGGAACTTGGGGAGCTTACACCAGTCTACTTTTCAACTTTAAATGACTTTAAATGACACCACCTGTCAACGCATCTAAGAAGGTAACCCGGATAGGGAATCATTGACGCATGAGAAAGGTAACCCTGAGATAAGATGCTGGGGGCGGCGGAGAGCCAATGGGTGACCTCGCGTGAGAGGGGGCGATCCTCGTCGGGGGCGAGGGTCTGCCACGCCGCACACCACCGAGCCCACCGCCACCCCGGCCCGTGCTCACGGACCCCCTCCAAGTCCTTCCATCCGCCTGCTACCCCCATCGGCCTCGACACGTGGCCCCTGGTGGCCCCGTAGACGCGACGGTTGACCCTCGGATGTATCCGAGTCCCTCCCCGTGGACGCCTCACGCGGCGGTCTCCCGCGCCGGCGTGAGGCCGCGGAGCTTCCCGTTGGCCGCGCGCACAAAGGCCGTCCCGCCGAAGAGGCGAGCGACCTCTTGCAGCGTGGCTTCTTCGGTCTTGGTGAGGGAGGATTTCCCGGCCCGCAGGGGGGCTGACGGCGTCGCGGGGGCGGGGCGCACGGCCGCACTGGCCAGTTTCCCGAGGCGCTGGAGTTTCCGGTCGATGGTGGCCGCCAAGGTAAAGGGATTGAGGGTCGCACGGAGATGCAGGAGCGCCGCGACCTTCCGGGGATCGCCGTGCTTGGAGGCGATCACCCGGTCCAAGGGGGTTTGGGGGATGTCATACTGCCGCGTGCGGCGGGACCCCACCCGGACTTTCTTGACGAGCTTCATGGACGGGAGGAACAGGTTCATGAACTGGGGGAGTTCGTTCCGGTAGAGGTCGTTCAGCGCCGCGACGGCGGCAGGGGACTCGTAGCGGGCGTACCCGACGAGCTTGCGGACATGCGTCCAGTTTTTCTGTTCGATATGCGCGTTGTCATCTTTCTTGTAGGGGCGGCTGCGGGTGGGTTGAATCTGCTGGTGCGCACAGTAGCGCAGGAGATGCCAGTTCAAGAACTCGCTCCCATTATCGGAATCATACCCTCTGAGGGTGAAGGGGCAGGCCGCGCGCATCTCATCCAAGGCCGCTACCACCGCCGCTTCCCCTTTGCCCAAGATCGCCCGGCTCTCGACCCACGTGGTCACGATGTCGGTTTGATTCACCGTATGGGCAAACTCGCCCTCGGCGGAGTTCCCGCAGTGGGCTACCGTGTCCATCTCGACAAAGCCCGGCTCGTGCACGTCCCAATGGTCGGTCTTGATGGGGATGTGATGTTTCAAGAGCGTCCCGGGTTTGGTGCGGCCGTAGCGGCGCTTCTTGAGTTGCCGTTTCTTCCCCACCAAGCGCCGGTCGAGTTGGCTGGGACTGATGGTGCGGAGCTGTTGGACTTCGGCGGGTTTGAGGGGCCACCGCTTCTGGATCCACGGGAGCCAGCAGGGCACCAACGCGTGCAAGCGCACCCCGCAGGGGTACCCCGCGACAGCCCACACCTGGGCCAGCACGTCGAGGATCTTGGCCGAGTACGTGTACCCCCGGCGCCGCGGATGCGCGCGTGGGGTCGTGTCCGGCGGGGGCCCGTTCAGTTTCCGGATCGCGTACTTCCGGTTGTATTTGATGGTGGCACAGAGCTCGTCGAGGATCCGCGACTTCAACGCGACCGAGGCTCGGTGATATCGTTCGTAGAGCGTCACGAAGTACTCCTTGATGGCTTGGCGACTCATGTGGACCCCTCCTTGGGCCCTCCGGGGCCTGCTCAGCAGGGTTACATATCAAATGACGCAACGTATCCACCTCGGGTGACATTTTAGATGACTCAATACGACCTCCCTGTCAACGCATCTAAGAAGGTAACCCGGATAGGGAATCATTGACGCATGAGAA
>CAZPYZ010000665.1:0-2485 GCA_964590215.1 uncultured Dehalococcoidia bacterium
GTTAAGAAACTACAAACCGAGCTTCGGTTCCCAATCGGCCTTTGCGTTCGTGTGGTTCGAGGAGGGAGGAGGAGCGTGATGCACGCGGTGTGGTTGGTTCTGGCAGCTATGTCGTTGGCGGCTATGGCCTGCGCCGCCCCCCAGCCCGCGGCGCCCCCGCCGGAACCCGCCCAGCCCAAACCCGGCGGGGTCCTCAACGTCCGAGAGCGTATCTACTACGGCACCAATCTGGACCCCACTCTTGCGCTGCGCGGCGAGGGCACCCACACCACGATGCGGGTGTTCAACAGCCTGCTGACCTTCAAATGGGGCCCGGAGCTGGAGTACAACGACCAGGTCATTGTGCCCCTCCTGGCGGAGCGATGGGAGGCCTCGCCCGACGGCAAGAGCTACACCTTCCACCTCCGCAGGGGCGTCAGGTTTGCCGATCTGGCCCCGGTGAATGGCCGGGAGATGACCGCCGCAGACGTCAAGTGGAGCTTTGAGTACATCGGGCGCCTGGGCGAGTTCGCGGAGGTCAAGTTCCCCGGCACCAACCAGATCAAGGCGAAGCTGGAGGGGCTCGACAGGGTGGAGATCACGGGCCCGTACACCGCGGTGGCCCACTTCAAGGAGCCCTACGCCCCGTTTCTGACCTACGCTGCCACTCCACAGCTGGCGGTCATGCCGAGGGAAGTCTACCAACAGGACGGGGACTTCAACCAGCGCCCCATCGGTACGGGTCCTTGGCAGTTCGATGCGACAGCTTCCCAGGCGGGAACACGCATGGTCTTCAAAAAGAACCCCACCTATTGGGAAGCGGGCAAGCCTTACCTGGACGAAGTGCGGAGCGTCGTGATCACCGAATCATCCTCCGCTAAGGCGGCCTTCCAGACCAGGCAGGTGGACATCTTCCACTCCGTGGAAAGTCTGGCGGACAGCGAAGAGCTACTGAGCAAGGTCCCCGACGCGAAGTTCAACCGCTACCTGGGATGGAACTCCCTCCGGGTCTACTTCAATGTCAACGTCCCGCCCTTTACCGATGTCCGGTTCCGTCGCGCCCTCGACATGGCGATAGACCGGGAGGAGTTCCTGCGGGCCTTCACGAAAGGGCAGGGCGCCTGGGCCATGGGCGCCACCGTGCCCGGCATCTTCACCCAGGAAGAGATGAAGCAGCTGGTGCCCTACCGGCCCGATGAGGCCCGGCGCCTCCTGCGCGAATCGGGCTACGCCTCATCGCCCGTGGAGATCGAGTACATGTACAGCACCGGCTACGGGGAGCAGCTCCTGAGCGACAGCCAGCTGCTGCAGGCCCAGCTCAAGAAAGTGGGCATCGTGCTGACGATCGTGAGCCTGGACCGGAACGAGCTGTCCGCCCGCCGCAGAAGTGGCAAGTACATGATGACGGCTACGGGCACGGGCTCAGCGCTGGAGCCGGACCCCGATGTCTATGTGCACAGCTACTTTCATCCCAAGTCAGGGACCAACTACTACCACGTGAACGATCCGAAGCTCACGGAGTTCACGGAGGCCCAGCGGCGGGAGACCGATCCTGCCAAGCGCAAGGAGGTCTGGCGCCAGCAGGCTAAGTACGTGGTGGATAACGGCTACGCGCCCTGGATCTACCACATGCCCATCTTCGACTTCTGGCAGCCCTACGTGAAGAACTTCCATCCCAACATCGGCAACGAGTACCGGCCACTACCGGATACCTGGCTGGAGAAGTGACCGGCGGGCGGTGGGGAAGGAGAAAGCCATGGGGTGGACAAGGCGGCGGTTGGTAGCGACGCCAGAGAGCAGCGGCGGCAGGGCTTCTCCCCTGCGGGGCTAGCCGGCAGCCGTTGCGGAGCGTGAGGAGGGAATATGTGGTTCACGAGGGGTGGATGGCTCTTAGTGGTGGTGGCCAGCGTTGTCCTGGCCGGGTGCGGACCGGCGATACCTGCCGGCGAGACGCCGGCGGGCGATAGGGACCAGGTCAAGGCAGCGCCGGATCCTTCCCGCCCGGACCCCTCCCAGTGCGAGCCGGGGAAGGAGTGGTGGCGCTGGCCGGGTCCGCCGGTGCGGGGCGGCACCGCAGTCATGGCGTTGACGGACATCACCCACGCAGACCCTACCGTGGGCGACCGGGGTGGGCGTCCGGGGTGGCGGGTGTACCAGGAACTACTGGTCACCCGGGGCTGCTACAGCGGCGATGTCACGGTGGTCCCCTACCTGGCAAAGTCCTGGGACATCTCGGCTGACGGCCTCACCTGGACCCTGAAGCTCCGGGACGACGTGCGCTGGCACAATAAACCGCCGGTGAACGGCCGCCCCTTCACCTCGGCCGACGTGGGATGGTCCATCGACTACCACCTGGCCGGCAGCTTCGCCCGCAGCCATTGGACGGGCGTGGAGAGCCACCGGGAGCCGGATGCCCACAGCGTGGTGCTGCGCCTCAAGGAGCGCGACGCCGACTTCGCCCTCAAGATGGCGTCCCGGGAAAACGTGATGGTCGCCAGGGAGGTCA
>CAZPYZ010000666.1:0-2484 GCA_964590215.1 uncultured Dehalococcoidia bacterium
AACCCCAGCAACCTGATGATGCCCAGGGAGGTCAGGGAACAGTACGGTGACTTCAAGACCGTCGCCATCGGGACCGGGGCGTTTATGCTCGTGGACGTCAAGCAGGCTCAGGGCGAGGTCCTGTTGCGGGCCAACCCTGCTTATCGGGACAAGGGCGAGGACGGCAAGGCTCTTCCCTACATCGACGAGGTACGTTCCATCGGCTTCGCGGATTACACCGCCCAGTTGGCGGCATTACGGGCCGGTCAGATAGACACAACCTATACCCAGGGGCTCCGAAGGCTGGACTCGGACGCCCTCCGCCAGAGCAACCCCAGGATGCACTTCTGGGAGATCCTTGCCTTCGCGCCCCGCGCCGTCTGGTTCAACCTCTCCCGCAAACCCTTCGACGACCCCCGGGTACGAAAGGCCATCGCCCTTGCGATTCCTCCCGAGGACCTTATCGAGGCGAACCGGGGAGGCGTAGCCTATGGCGGCTTCATTCCGGGCTCGCTGGTGGAGTGGGCCTGGCCTCAGGAGACGGTGAAAGAAAAGTTCAAGGCCGACCCGGAACGGTCCAGAAGGCTGCTGGCGGAGCTAGGGGTGTCGGGTCTCCGGGAGCTGGAGTTGCAGACCGCCAGCCCGGGCGCCGATGAAGTCGAGGTAATCCAGCGGAACCTCCAGGCGGCCGGCCTGCGTAGCAAGGTCACCGTGCTGGGGTCCTTCACCACGGTGCTGGAGAAGCGCGAGTACGATGTGGCGTGGGCCGGGACCGGTGGGGTGGTGTTCCCCGGTTACTGGGTCGGCGACTTCGTCCGCACCGGGGGTTCTCGGAACAGCATGGGGTTCAGTGACGCCCAGGTCGACGCCCTCGCGAACGCTCAGCAGCGTGAGATGGACCCCGTCAAGCGGAAGGTCATCATCAACCAGATCCAGGACCGCCTCTACGACCTCATGCCGTACTACCCGGTCATCGGGACCATCTTCTACCACGCTCTCTCCTGCCGTACCCGCAACTACATCCAGATCCAGCCCGGCTACAATACCCCGGGCCCGCTCTACGCGTGGCTCGATCCGACTGGCTGCTAACGGCAACGGTCTGCCGGCTCACCTGACTCTCGCTGAGTCTCAAGGGTCAAGTTATCGTGAAGCGACAGGCCCTTCCCGGGGGTATGTCGTGGTGATACCGGCACGATGACGTCATAGGAACAGCCGTTACTCGCGGCCAGCGCCACGGATCGCCAAAGCCTCGATCTCGACCAAGAGGTCTGGGCGTGCCAGCGCCGCGACCTCAACCAGGGTCGAAGCCGGAAACGCCCCGGTGAAGAACTCCCGACGTGCTCTCCAGACCTCTTCGCGCTGCTTGATGTCCGTCACGAAGAAGTTGACCTTAACGATGTCGTTCATCTCGCCGCCCGCGGCCTCGATGAGGTCCCTGATCTTGCTGAACACTACGCGCTTGCCGAAGTCGTATCGACAAAATGTTGTTGTTGTCGGCGCAAGCGCCTAGACGGGGACGGGCGGGCGTAGAGGCGTAAGGATGGCCCAGCCGGTGGGCAAGTGCCACCCGCGGGGTATTGCTGGCTTTGACACCCCGGGCGAAACGGCCTAGGCTTGGCACCACCTGAGCCTCTGGGTCGAGAGCCGTTATGGTCAGCGAGCGCATCCAACGGCAGATCGAACGGTTCCTGGACACCGCCGATGGGGCGGCTGCCCGCTTCGACTGGGACACCGTGCGAGCAAACGCCGAGGCGGTGCTGCGGCTCGACCCCCAGAATCCAGATGCGCTGACTTATCTCGTCGCCGCGGGGCGAGACCAGGGGACCCCTCCGGACGTGCCGGCGCCAGCAACACCGACAACCTCGGCGGAGGCTTCGCATCCTACCTCCTTCGCCAACGGCCGCTATCAGGTGGTGCGCTTCCTCGGGGAGGGCGGAAGGAAGCGGGTGTACCTCGCGCACGACACCCGACTCGACCGCGACGTCGCCTTCGCGGTCATCAAGACGGAGGGGCTCGACGGCGAAGGTCTGGCCCGAATCCGGCGCGAGGCTCAGGCGATGGGGCGCCTTGGGGACCATCCGCACATCGTCACCGTTTTCGACATCGGCGAGGAGGACGGCCGGCCGTTTATCGTGTCGCAGTACATGGCCGGGGGCGACGTCGGAGACATCATCCAGGGACTCACCATCGAACGAGCAGTGGAGATCGCCAAGGCGGTCTGCCGGGGCCTGGACTTTGCCCACCGGAATGGGCTAATTCACCGGGATGTCAAGCCCGGCAATGTGTGGCTGACAGCCGATGGCACGCCAAAGATAGGCGACTTTGGGCTGGCCGTGGCATTGGACCGGTCCCGGCTCACTCAGGCAGGGATGATGGTTGGAACGGTGGCCTACATGCCGCCGGAGCAGGCGCTGGGAGCCGACGTTACCGCCCGGTCCGACCTTTATTCCCTGGGCGCCATGCTCTACGAGATGGTCTGCGGGCGGCCACCGTTCCTTGGCGATG
>CAZPYZ010000667.1:0-2062 GCA_964590215.1 uncultured Dehalococcoidia bacterium
CATTAGCGGTGGGTTCGGAGAGGCCTTGGGGGTGGCAATTCTGGTTGTTCTTCTCCATACCACAGGTCCAATCGCCTTTGTCATCGGTGCGATCGGCGGTTTGCTTGCGGCCGTGGCCGGCTGGCGGTTCGGACGCGAAAAGATTACTGAGGCGATGAAGCACTGGCACGTGCCGGGAGCAGTGACCAGGGCGGTACTTTGGAAAGGGCGCATGCAACGGGTCGTAGATGAAGGGCGAAAGAGAGCCCACGAATCGATTAAGAGGCAGGTTACAGTGCGACTAGAACCACTGTCCGAGAAGGTTGCTCTGGCGATATGGGCAAGGATTGCGACACCGCCGTCACCCCGCGGGCCTGGCGGTGGGCCACCTCCTCCGCGAGGATTCCGTCCGGGAGGAAGGTAGTCTAGCCGACGACGCTGGGATTGACATAGTTTGAGTGACGGCTATCCGGCCAACCAATAGGGTAGGTGGGTCGGATGGGGTGAATCCGGGCTGCTACTGGCAGTAGGTCATGCCCAAGCTTCGGAAGACCCTCCGGGTTCCGCTCCCCCGGTTCGTGTCGGGCCGGTTGAACTGGCGTCGTCTCGTGCACACGGCGGCCCTCATTGCGCGGCGCGACCAGGGGATCCGCTACCATCCCGCCGAGTCCCTGGCGGTCTCGGTGCGTCTCTATCTGCCGCCGGGGAAGCTTCGGCGCGTAGACGTGGACAACTGCCTGGAACACATCCTGGACGCCCTCCAGGGCCGGTTAGCTGGCGAGCCGAAGAACCTCCGGCGGCGGAAGCGGATTATCCCCAACGACAGCCAAGTGTACCGGGTCACCATTGAGAAGTGCCAACAGTCGGGGAAGCGGACCTCCGGTGGGGGCCTTCTCACCGTGCGCCCATGGCGGCGGGCCTCAAGGAAAGAAACCCCGATGCTGCGCACGTGGTGACGCAGCGGGCAGGCAAGGAAGCCCGTCTCCCCATGGGCCCCGGACCGTGTTGCGGGGCCTACATGTAGTCCTGCTGGGGATGTCCTCGCTGCTGACATTCTCTGCGGATGGAGCCAGACCGTCCATAGCACCGTGACCCGCGTGGTGGGCGGGGGCACGGTCTGGGTCGAGAACGCCCACGGCACAGGGCATAGGCCCTCGCATGAACGGCGCTGAACAGGGATGCATCTACTGCGGCCAGCCGGGCCCACTGTCTCCGGAGCACTACCTGCCAGTTGCCCTTGGGACGTTCGCGGGCTATGAGCCACTTCTGGATCGGCTCTGCGCGGTCTGCAACAACAGGCTGGGTAGGGAGCTTGAGACCCAGTTTTGCCGTGCAGGTCCAACCGGGCTATTTCGGTGGATGCTAGGTATCAGGGGGCGGGACGGCTTGCCACCTTCCCCGTTCCGGCATGGCGCGGGCGGGGCACCGCCCATTCTCATGCTCGCGCGCCCTCCCGACTGTCCTTACGACCTGCTCTGCGAAGTCGAGCCGGGTACACAAAACGCCATCGCTTTACGGCAGATCGTGTTTGACGACCCTGAGACTGGTCCTCAGCCGATTCCTTTGCCAGACCGCATGCGCGAGCGGCCGGAGGAACTTCTCCAATGTCTCCGGGAAAGAGGTGTTACCAACCCAAGGCCGCTGCATACCATCGCGGCCGAACAAGATATCCCCTGGATCGCGGAGCTTCTTGAGAGGGCCGGGTTCCAGCGACCAGAGCGATGGGAGCGCCAGGCAGATCCCCCCGAGCCTGTCCCCGTCACTGCAACCGTCCGGGTTACGCCTGTCTACTTTCGCGCGGTGGCGAAGATCGGCTTCCACTACGCGCTCAGGATGTTCCGCGAGTTCACCGGGCGTGAGCCAGAGTTCAACGCGATCAAGGAGTTCATCCTAGAAGGGGGACACATCGACCGCTACGTGGTCCAGCGCCCCGATCAATGGCTCATGAACCTTCGCCGTGGGGATCGCCCGACGCACTGGATGCACATCCTTGCGGTTGAGCGAGGGGGCGGCCAGTTGACGGGCTTCGCCCAATTTTTCGTGGGACCGCAGGTGCTCCCACCCGGTTACGAAATACGCCTTG
>CAZPYZ010000667.1:2072-2476 GCA_964590215.1 uncultured Dehalococcoidia bacterium
GTGAGGCCGACCGAACGCCGGGGCCACTATTTCGTCATCACCGACCCGACCGCGCCTCAGGGCCCGGTAGGCACGATGGAGGATGCTCAGCCAGCAGATTGGATTTGGGTGGTCCCCTGGTGAGAGCGGAGGGTAGAGGATCCATGACAACCCCCTCGTCTATGCGCCAATCAGTGGCGATGCGCCGCCTGTGGGCCGATCCGAACCCGGGAGCCGCCGTGGGTGTTCCGGCGGCGGAGGCGGCTGGGGCACTAGAGCCCCCGAGGTAAGCCTGCTGAGCGAAAGCGGAAAGGGCCCAGGCGAGATCCATGCCCGGGCCCTTTCTTGTGCAGGAGGAAGGACCGTTTACCAGTGGAGAGGCGGGCGAGGGCGCTGCGTCCCGTATGTCAACGGTCGCCCATACT
>CAZPYZ010000668.1:0-2474 GCA_964590215.1 uncultured Dehalococcoidia bacterium
GCAGGAGTGCCTACGTCGACAGTGCGCTATTACGAGCGGATTGGACTGCTCCGACCAAACGGCCGGACTGCCGGGAACTATCGGGTCTACGGGGAAGATGCCCTTGAGCGTTTGCGATTCATCCGGGCGGCTCAGGCCGCGGGGTTCACGCTCGAGGACATCGCCACCTTACTCGGTCTCCGGGACGGTTCGACCGCCGCCTCTCAAGCCGTTCAGACCCTGATTGAGGAACGCCTCTCCGACGTAGAGAAGCGGATGGCAGATGCACGGCATGTCCAAAGCGTACTCAAAGCCTCCCTTGAGTTGTGCCGCCGGTATTTCCAGAGCTGAAGCAGTGACAGCGCCATCAGTTAACCGAGCAGGACATCACTGATAACCTGCTTGATGCCCATCTCCACTGATAAGCTCATCCTGGCAGCGCGCATGGAGATGCGGGGACAGTTGTCTGGCCGAGCGCTCGCGTTGACCTGAGGAGGGAAAGTGAGATGGCAGAACGAACGCAGGTGACGTTTCTGGTCGAAGGGATGACGTGTGACGGGTGCGCGGGGCATGTGACAAGGGCCCTGCAGGGCGTGGCCGGCGTCGAGCGGGCTGAGGTGCCCAATTGGCGCACGGGGCGCGCCACAGTGGTAGCGGACCCCAGCGTAGGCGAGGAGCCTCTGGTGCAGGCCGTAGCAGCAGCGGGCTACCGCGCCATCGTCCGGGAGCGGCGACCGATCGATGGGGAGCGACAGTTCCCGTCCCCCGGGGGCGATTACGACCTCATGGTGATCGGCGGAGGGTCAGCCGGCTTTGCAGCGGCCATTAAAGGGGCCGAGTTGGGCGCCAAAGTTGCACTCGTGGAAGCGAGCACCATCGGCGGCACCTGCGTGAACATCGGCTGCGTCCCCTCGAAAACGCTCATCCGCGCCGCGGAACTTTGTTACAAATCCGCCTATCCCCGCTTCGAGGGGTTACCGGCCTGCCCACCGCCATCCGATTGGCAACGGGTGGTCGAACAGAAGGACGAGCTGGTGGCGGCCTTGCGTCAGGGGAAATACGTCGATGTGGTGCAGATCTATCCGGGGATCACGTTGCTCCGAGGCCGAGCCCGCCTGGCGGGGGGACGACGCGTTGCCATCGATGGTCAGATGTACACGGCTGGCAAACTCGTTCTGGCCACCGGCGCCCACCCCTGGGCGCCCCCGATTCCGGGGCTGGCGGAGGCGGGCTATCTAGACAGCACGGCAGCGCTCAGCCTGGAAGAGTTACCGGCGTCGCTGCTCGTCATCGGTGGGGGAGCGGTCGGGTTGGAGCTGGCCCAACTCTTCACCCGCTTCGCGGTGCGGGTCACGCTGCTCGAGGCCTCGCCGCTCATTGCCGGAGGGGAGGAGCCGGAGGTCGGTGAGGCGCTCTTGGGGTATCTCAGGGCCGAGGGCCTCCAGATCCACACCGGCGTGCACATCGTCCGCGTGGACCGCGTGAACGGCGCAGTGCAGGTCCGGACGGAGATCGCCGGACAGCCGCAGACCCTGACCGCCGGACAACTCCTGGTGGCCACCGGTCGCCGGCCCACCACGGAAGGCCTGGGACTCGAGGAAGCTGGTGTGCAGGTGGGCCGCCGCGGGGAAGTGGTGGTCAACGAACATCTGCAGACAATCAACCCGGATATCTATGCTGCAGGCGACGTGATCGGCGACCCGATGTATGTGTATGTGGCGGCGTATGGGGGCGGGCTCGCTGCTGAGAACGCGCTGACAGGGGTGGGCCGGGTATACGATCTGACGCCCCTGCCCCATGTCATCTTCACCGATCCGCAGGTGGCCAGTGTTGGGCTTACGGAGGCACAGGCGAGGGAGCGGGGGTGGCAGGTGAAGATGGCGGTCTTGTCGCTCAAGGACGTGCCGCGGGCGCTGGCGGCGCGCGATACCCGCGGTTTGATCAAACTGATCGCCGATGCCGAGACCGATCGGTTGCTGGGGGCGCACGTGCTAGCGGCGGAGGCAGGGGAAGCGATCCAGACGGCTACGCTGGCGGTGCGGTTTGGCCTGCGAGTGCAGGATCTGGTGGAGACCTTTTTCCCGTATCTCACCATGGTGGAGGGGCTGAAACTGGCGGCCCTCACCTTCACCAAAGATGTGAGCCGCCTCTCCTGTTGCGCCAGCTAAGGCGCGCGGCGGGCGCCGGCACTTCGTTCACTCGAAGATCATGCGCTGGGTGGGCGTCGATCACGCGCTACAACAGGCGGAACGGACCGGCTTTCCGGTGCTCATAGAGCAGTGGCAGAGGGCGAGGAGCGAACCATGAGGTTGCACGTTGAACCCTCTGTGGTTGACCGGCTATCTCACGGTGGGACAGCGGGCGTGGCCCACATCGCACGGCCCACTTCGAGAGGCGCGCCGGTGTCAATCCGCGCCGCTTCACGTCTGCTCGGAGAACGGCGGCGGTTGGCGAGGGCCAGCGCCTCTTGCAAGATCGCCTGTGCCATGCTGAGC
>CAZPYZ010000669.1:0-2473 GCA_964590215.1 uncultured Dehalococcoidia bacterium
GGATGGTGCCCTCCGATACGAAGGGGAGAGGGGTGGGAGTCCTGGCCGGGCCTGGGGTGGCGGTGGGGCTGGGGCTGGTGGTGGGGCTGAGGCTGGCGGTGGGGCTGGCCGTGGCGGCCGCCGTCGCGGTCGGAGTCGGAGCCGGCGGGAAGATGCGCAGGTCGAGGGGGAGCCAGCGGGCCCCGCCGTCCACGGTCTTGAGCACGGTGCCGCGCGTCCCCGCGGCGTAACCCACCCGATCGTCTGCGGGGAAGCTTACGGAAAAGAGAGCGATCTCTTCCGGGACCCTCTGGGCCGTCCAGCTACGGCCGCCGTCGGTAGTTTTGAGGACGGTGCCCTGGCCTCCCACGGCGTAGCCCACCTCGCCGCCTGCTGGGAAGGTGAGGTCGAACAAGGTGTGGGGCGGCGTGCCGCCGTCCCAGCGGGCGAGGCGCGCCGCGGCGCCTTGAGCGTAGCCTTGCGGCGCTGTTCTCTGGAGGGCCAGCGCCGCCAGCATGACGCCCAGGAACACCGCTCCGAGCCAGAAGACACCGCGCGGTCTGCCGCCCACGCCTCCTCCTTGCGGTAAGGGTGGCCCAGTATGTACCAATGAGCCAGGAGGAAAGCAAGCGCCACAGAGGATCCTGCCCGGCGTGGCGCCGGAGGCGTTCCCCTGCGAGGCTGTGTCAGGTGCTAGCTGTTCAGGAGTCGCGCCTTTGGGATTGGGTCCAAGGCCCGGCGGAAGATCCCGCCGTTGCTTTGGCCGGAGCAAAGGGGGTAACAGTGTGCGGTGCTAAAATGGGACCGATCTTTGTTCCAGGAACCCGACGCTGACCGAGCGGAGGCCCTAATCGCCGGGGCTGAAATCTATGCGCCTCCGCTGCTCGCGTATGGGCTGGCTAGCATCGCCCGAACGAAGATTGCCCGCTAGCCGGAACAAGGGGCGATGTGGCTGCGGGCCCTGGAAGAGGGGTCATAACTTCGGACACGCATTCTCGAAAACGCTCCTGGCGCTGTCATGCTGAGAGCTTGTGAGCGAATAGCGGAAAGTCGTAGCGCGGGTCCTTGCGGCCCGCACGGGGAGGCGGGGGACAAGCCCCCGCGCTACAAATAATCACAGGTTCTGAGGCACGAAGCATCCTTCGACGGGCTCAGGACGGCGTCTGGTGGGGAGGCCCCGCCGCCGCCAGACCCTTCGTTCCTCAGGGTGACAAGACCAGCTTCGTCACCGTATTAATGAAACAGGCTACCAAGGCTCCCCACCCCCAAAATTTTATGGTTTTGTAATGCCCTCCAGCCTGGATTGCCAGGCGGAACGACCGGCCAAGGGATAGGTCGATTCTGTGACAAACAGGTCTCAGGACTGGCTGCGACAGGCGGCCCGTGATCTGGAGCAGGCGGAGGACTCCCGAGCGGCCGGGCGGCACGAGTGGGCCTGTTTCGCGGCGCAACAGGCGGCGGAGAAGGCGGTTAAAGCCCTTCATCTTCGCCTTAACCAGGAGGCGTGGGGTCATGACGTGGCCGGCCTGTTGAAAGAGCTGCCGCCCACGGTGCCTGTGCCTCCCGAACTGGTGGACAAGGCCCTGGTGCTGGACAACTTCTACATTGCGCCGCGCTATCCCAACGGGCACGCGGCGGGGGCTCCCTTCGAACATTACGGCCCCATACAGAGTGAGGAGGCCATCAGGTATGCCCGTGAGATCCTTGAGTTCGCGCGTGCTCAAATGGCCGCGTAAGGACGAGGTAGACAGGGCGGCTCGCGTCTGGGCCGCCAAACTGGCCGCGAACCATCCCGAGGTGGTCTGTGCCGGCTATTTTGGCTCCTACGCCCGGAACGACTGGGGCGTGGGGAGCGACCTGGACGTCGTCGTCATCGTGAGGGAGGCCTCCGAACCCTGGCACCGGCGGAGCGTTGGGTGGGACACCCGCGGGCTTCCGGTGCCGGTGGACCTCCTGATCTACACCGTGGAGGAGTGGGAAGCGCTCCCTCGATCGGGGCGCTTCTATCGAACCCTTCACCGCGAGGCGGTGTGGGTCTACCCCGCGCGGGGCATAAGAAGAGGCATGAGTTATGAGGGATGAGGTACGAGGAGGAACCTTGTGGGCCGTTAACGCGATGCTGACTAAAATTGCCCAATATCTTTATGAAAATGTAATGGGTCGGGCCTCGACCGCTAGCAGAACGTTATGGTCTAATAGGTCACAGGGGGTCCTGGGAGGTCACCCTGCCGGGCAGACGGGCGTGATTCTTGTCACTGCGTTTCGCTCACAGGGTTATATAATTGCGATGATTTGCCGGCTCGGCCGGCTGGTTACAGGGACGGGTAGGTAGCCGAGGGTTGGAAGAAGGAGTTCCATCATGTGGAAGCGGTCCATTGCGATAACTGGCCTTCTCGGCGCTGTTCTGCTGATCCCCCCGCAGGAGGCGGGCGCGAGCCACTCATGGGGTAACTACCATTGGGCGCGTACCTCGAACCCCTTCACACTGAAGGTG
>CAZPYZ010000670.1:0-2468 GCA_964590215.1 uncultured Dehalococcoidia bacterium
TGCGAGAGGATCCGGTGCGGAGCACCTGGCCCAGCCAGAAGTCGGGGAGACGTCCGCCGCCGAAGGGCCCGTAGGCGATGTCCCAGTCCCCTTTGCTGATGATGGGGGTCACCGCGTTGCTGGCGGGGGGCTCTATTTGGCCGTAGATCCCGATGGCCTCCAGCTGCTTCTGGACCACCTCCAGCTCCTCGACATAGCTCCGGCCGGTCTTCATCACGAAGGGTCTATCGGGGTTCGGCGTGAAGCCAGCCTCTTTGAGCAGGCGTCTCGCCTGCTCCGGATCCTTTTTGAAGACCTGCCGCAGCTTGTCCTGGGGCCAGGTGTGCTCCCCACCGGTGGCGGCGGGCTGGAACCCGCCATACACGGCGCCACCCTGGTGGACGCCAATGAGGTCATCGCGATCCAGCGCCAGGGAGACGGCTTTGCGGACCCGGACGTCGCTGAAAGGTGGGACCGAGTTATCCATCCAGATGCCGTAGACGTTGGCCGCCAGGTCACCAAAGGGGCGTAGTTCGGGGTTGCTCTGCTTCAGGGCATCGAACTCGTGCTTGCGGAAGGCGGTGTTGTTATTCCGGTCGAGCTGGCCCGTCCGGGTGGCCGCGAGCTCCGCCGCGGTGTCGGGGAAGTGGATGAGATGGATTTCATCCAGGTAAGGCAACGGCTTGCCGTCCTCACCCATCTCGTAGTAGTCCGGATTGCGCTGCAGGATGAAGAGGCGGTCCGGGTTGAACTGCTTGAACATGTAGGGCCCAGTGCCGGCCAGGGTGCCCTTGTAGTCGCCCACCTGCTCTTTCACTTCGCGGGCAAGCATGACGTTCCGCTCGTCGCCCACCTGGGTGAAGAACTCGGCCATTGGCTCCTTAAGGCGGAACAGGACGGTATGGGAACCGAGGGTCTCCACCGCGACCTCCTGCCAGAAGGTGCGCATGGCGCCGCCGTCCTTCTGGTGCGCCACGCTCCAGGCCACGTCCGCCGAGGTAAAGCCGCGGCCATTGACGGGTGGCAGGTTGTGCCACTTGACGTCGTCCCTGAGCTGGAAGGTCCAAGCGCGGCCGTCGGAGGAGACCTGCCACGACCTTGCCAGGCTGGGGACCATCGCCATGTCGGCGTAGAAGCAGGCGCGGGGCTGCACCAGGTACTGCATGGCGCCCGAGTGGTAGGTGAAGCGGCCACCGCCAGCGGTGGGGTCCATGTGGGGGGCCTGTCCCCCTATCTTCCAGACCCCGCCCCGCTTGGGCGGGCCGGCGGTGCGCCAGTGCTCCTTGCCGGGCTCGCACTGGAACTCCCCCTGGCGCTGGGGGCTCTCCTTCAGCAACTCCTCTCCTGCGCTGGGGCCCGGGGGCGCCAGGGGCGCCGCACATGCAGCGCTCAGGAAGGCCACAGCCATAAACGCAGATGCGGCATTATGTGACCCCATCGGCAACTCCTTCCCTTCTCCCGCGAGAATGTCATTCTGACGAAGGAAGAATCTGGGGTGGTGGAACGCCCCACCAGATGCTTCGGTCCGCCCACCCCACCGGCGGATCCCCCTGCTCCCTAGGCAAGACAGTGGCCCATTTTTCATCCGCTAGAGAATGGCCGAAGGCTCAGTGAGTCCTCCGAATGAAAGACTGAACGGCGGTTCACGAGGGCTCGCTACTTCTCCAGCCAGGCCATGGCGTAGGGCGCCTGGGAGCCCCAGTGGGTGCGGAAGTTCTTCACGTAGGGGTGCCAGAAGGCCCATTTCGGACGGTAGAGCAGTTCGACGGTGTAATGGTGCTCGGCGACGTACCTGCTGATGCTTCGCAACAGCTCCCGCCTCTTCTCGAGATCGGCCTCGGCGCGGCTGGCCTCCAGCATTCCGTCCAGTTTTGGGTCCCGTACCACGCTGTAGTTCCCCTTGGACTTGCTGTGATAGCGCGCCATGTAAAGGGAATCGGCGTCGTCATGCAGGCCTCCCAGCCCGAAGCCCGCGTCGAGATCGAAGTCGGAGGCGCGCCGCACCAGGCGTTGGCTGGCTTTGTCCATGGTGGTGATGGTCAGGTTCATACCCGCCTTCTTGAGCTGGGCCTGGATCAGCTCGATGAGGGTGACGTTGGTCTGGTCCTCGTCGTTGGGAATCGGCCACTCCAGGCTCATCCCGCTGCCGTAGCCCGCTTGTGCTACGAGGCGCCGCGCCTCGGAGGGGTCGTGCTTGTAGATCTGCTTCACCTCGGCCTCGGTAAAGAGCCCGTGCACTGCCCCGGGCAGACCCCACTCACCCGCGCCCCCGAAAAGCGCCCGGTTGATCTCATCCCGGTCGATGGCCAGGCTGATGGCCCGGCGGACCCGCAGGTCCCGCACCGGGCTGTTCCGTTCCGGCTTTTGGGAGAGGTAGATCTGGGTGGCGCGAGGCTCCATCCACTTGGACTCCACCGCGCCCGGACTGCCTTTTCGGACGGTCTGGGCGTCCTCGTGGTCGATGCCGCTCTCCAGCAGATCCAGCTGCC
>CAZPYZ010000671.1:0-2466 GCA_964590215.1 uncultured Dehalococcoidia bacterium
CGGGGGCCCTTCGGGCACGTGGGACACGACTCGGACGTGTTGGTACAGGGATTCCCCGCTGACGCAGATTCCCCTTGCCCCTACGCCCGCCCGTCCCCGTCTAGGCGCTTGCGCGGACAACAACAACGTTTTGTCGATACGGCTTCGGCAAGCGTCTACCCTGGCGTTCCACGGTCGAGTTAGTCTGCTACCGGCCCACCCCGTTTGAGTACGCGGCGGGCCAGCGGTAGAGCCTTCTCCCAGAGCCAGTAGGCGGCAGGGTTATAGACGTAGTCGTAGGCGCCTGCGTAGAGTTGCAGGCGGCCACCGAAGCCCCGCTTGAAGCGGTACACGCCCCAGAGGTCCCCTCGCCGGCCCTCCCGGGCCTCAGGGAGGTCGTCTCCCGTGGCCCCATCCCGGCTCAAGGCCGCCAGGTCCGGCGGTACGCCCCAGAGGTCATAGCGGGCGAACCCACGTGCCTTGGCGTCGCAGATGGCCTCCCACTGCAGCAGGTGGTTCGGCATCAGGCTCCGCTTGGCGTTGCCCGAAGCGCCGTAAAGGTAGATGGCCTCGTCAGTGAAGCTGGCGACCAGGATCCCGGCCAGCAGCTCACCCTCGTGCTCCGCCAGCAGCAGCTCGGCCTGGGAACCCAGGACCTCCATGATGTCCCGGTAGTACGCCAGGGAGCGGGTCCCGAATCCATCGCGTGCTCCGGTGAGCTCCGAGAGCCGGAAGAAGGCGGGCAGGTCGCTAGGGGCACCATGGCGGACGGTAACGCCTTTGCGGGCCGCCAGGCCGGCGTTGTAGCGCCACTTCGGGTGCAAGCGGGCCCGGATGGCATCGAGATCTGCCAGGAGGTCTACCATCAGGGTCGCCCTGGGCTGGAAAGTGAGCTGCGAAGGGTGGAAACCCAGATCATGCCACGGTGCAGGGTCAGGTCCGTTTGGCTCGACCTTGAGAAAGATGGCCCGACGGGCGCGGGCGGTCTCGTGGACCGCGTTGAGCAGCACCCGGCCAGCTTCTGGGCTCTCGATGGCCGGGCCACGGGGAACGTAGGCGAGAGGCCCCAGGGGAGTCCTCCGCCAGAGGACTTGGGCGGCGGCGGTTCCAGTTGCTGTTTGAGCAACGAAGCGGTCGACGGACCAGCCGTGCCGCGCCTTTAGCTCCCCCCAGCGGTAGCTCTGCAGGAGGTGGCCATTGGGCGAGCGGGCGACGTGGCCGTCCCACTCGGTCTCATCGATGGCGGCTTTCGACGCGGAGAGGGCGGAGATCATCTCCAATTAAGGACTCTGCGTCCTCTGCGTGCTCCGCGCTGAGATCACGGAAGCAGGTCTACCTTCGCCACCACGATGGTCCCAGTCAGGTGTTTCAACCCGGGGACTCTGGAAAGCAGTCCATCCAGCCATACGCCGAAACGGCCCAGCCTGTTGCCAGCCTTCCAGCGGGGGAGGTGGCAGATGCTCCAGGTCTTGAACCGGCACTGGCCCAGGGACGTCTTGAGCAGCCGCTCCAGCTCCCGCGGGGTCGTGCGATGCCACGTAAAGTTATGCTCTTCTCGGTCTTGCTCAAACATGCGGCGAATGGCCAGGGGCCAGCTGTGGGTTGCGATGGCGAGACGGCCTGGTCGGACGCTGACCCGCCCCATCTCCCGCAGGACGTCCAGGCGTATCGCCTCGGCTGGCATGTGTAGCAGCAGGCCGGCGCAGAGAGTTTGATCGAAGACGCCGTCTTTGAAGGGGAGATGCGTTGCGCTGGCCTGGATCAGGGCAGCGCGCGGGTCAAAACGGTCGCGGGCCACGAGAAGAGAGCTGCGGGAGAAGTCGATGCCCACCAGGGTGGCCCCAGAGAGCAGGGGCAGGGTGCGGCCGGTGCCGCAGGCGACCTCCAGGGACCGCTTGGCCACCGGCCCCCCGCGCAGGGCGGCCCTGTACGCGTTGTGTTCTACTCGCGTCTGGAAGTCGGTAAAGAAGTCCTCATAGATAGCGGCGTCTGCGTCGCGGGTGCGCATCTCCCGGGCGGCCACGGTCCAGGCGCAGTCCTGAGCCTGTCGAAGGGGGTCTCTCTCCTGCGTTTGAGCCATGCACCCTCCTCTAGCGGGGACAAGCCCCTGTGTGCAGTTGCGGCTAGGACCGCCCGCCACGGTTCCGACCAGGCACTCCGACTACGGTTCCGGCTCAGCGGTCTGGCCTCCGCTTTGTGCCTCCGGCTCATTGTCCGGCCTGGACGGGCCGATAGCAAACGGTCACAGCGCTGTAATGCTAACATGGTGTACTGCCCAGGAGGTCGAGCACGTGAAACGGACCCAGATCCAGCTCGACGAGCAAACGTATCAATTGGCCCGCGCCCGCGCGTTCGAGCGAGGCATTTCAGTCGCCGCGCTCGTCCGCGAGGCTCTCCAGGCGCACCTCGGCCTGAAGGCCGCCCGTCCTCTCCGGCTGGAGGATTTTCACTTCATTGGCAAAGGACACGGTGGGCGGAGTCACCTTG
>CAZPYZ010000672.1:0-2466 GCA_964590215.1 uncultured Dehalococcoidia bacterium
TACAACATCGATCGCGCGGTCAAGGAGCTGGAGCGCTGCCGTAAGGCCGGGCTGCACGGCGCCCTGGTCTGGCTGAACCCGCCCCCTGAGCTGCCCTTCACCTCAGCGCACTACGAGCCCCTCTGGGACGCGGCCCAGGCCCTGGACGCGCCAGTCAACCTCCACATCACGCTGCACCTCAAGAACCATCCCTCGTTCCAGATGACCGACGCCGAGCAGACCAAGCTGTCGATAAACCGGCGCCAGCTCCAGGCCGCAGACGCCCTGTTCGACTTCCTGACCTCGGGTATCCTGGACCGGTACCCACGGCTCCAGGTGGTTCTGGTCGAGCTGCAGATCGGTTGGATCCCGTTCCTCCTGCAGCAATGGGACATGTCGTTGAGCCGGAAGGGAGTCGCTCCCGAGGAACTGCCGAGCCGGAAGTTCGAGAGGCAGGTGTACGCCACCTTCATCGAGGACGTCGTCGGCTGCAAGCTCCTCTCCCATTGGGGGCAGGACAACTGCATGTGGTCCAGCGACTACCCCCATCCCGCCTCGTTCTGGCCCCATTCCAGGGAATCCATCGCCAAGCAACTGGGGCACCTGGATGACCAGACGCGCAAGAAAATCGTCCACGATAACGTGGTGCGCCTCTACCACGAGGCCCTGGGGGTGCACGCATGAGCGCCTCATCGTCCCGAGTGTGGAGGACAGCCTCCCCCGGCTGTCTGTGGGCAGTCCTCCTGCTGGCCCTCGCCTGCGGCCCCGCGGCGCAGCAGCCAGACACCGGTGCCCCCGCCGCGACCGGGCCGCGCTACGGCGGCCAGATCAGCATCCCGCAGGAATCCGACCCCTTCGACTGGGACGTCAGCTACACGGGCCGGGCCACTCCCAACGACGACGCGTTCCTCCTCGGCTACAACACCCTGCTCACTTTCAAGACCGGCCCGGACATACCCTTCACTGACACAACGCTGCAACCGGGGATTGCCGAGCGCTGGAGCGTCTCCCCCGATGCAAGGGCCTTCACCTTCAATCTCCGCAAGGGCATCAAGTTCCAGGACGTGCCCCCCGTGAATGGCCGAGAGCTGACCTCCGCCGACGTCAAGTGGACCCTCGATTACCGCCTCCGCAGCGGAGAGGTCGCGGATAAGAAGCTGCCCAAAGGTGACGGGGATTTCATGTTCCAGGGCCTGGAGGGGGTGGAGACGCCGGACCCCTACACCGTGGTGGTCAAGTTCAAGGACCGCTTCGCCCCTTACGTCAACTACGCCGCGTCCTATTGGAACCCCATCTTCCCCAGGGAGGTCTACGAGCAGGACGGGCACTTCAAGGACCGCCTCATCGGCACCGGTCCCTACATCCTCGACATGGCCGCAACCCAGAAAGGCTCCCGCTGGGTCTTCAAGAAGAACCCCAATTACTTCGAGGAAGGAAGGCCGTACCTGGACGAGATCCGCTGGCTCATCCTCCCCGATCAGGCCGCCCAGTTGGCCGCTTTCCAGGCGAAGCAGCTGGACATGCTGGAAGCTCTGCGCCATGCCCCCTACGGGGACGCGATGAGGGGGTCCCCTCAGTCCGTCTCCTACAAGTACTTCGGCACCAATGCGCAGTTGCTCTTCACCTCCCAGGTGAATGAGGGGCCGCTGCGGGACGTGCGGGTGCGCAAGGCCATCTCCCTCGCCGTCGACCGGGACGAGATAAACAAGGTCATCTCCGCGGGTGAGGCGTTGTGGGCGATCCCGGCCACCACCGCCGGCTCCTACTCCGAGGCGGAAACCCGCCAGCTTGTGCGCCAGAGCGTCGAAGAGGCGAAGCGCCTCCTGGCCGATGCCGGCTACGCCTCTGGCATCGACCTGGAGTGGCCCGTCCCCAGGGACGAATCAAACGCTAACATGACCCTCTACACCTTGGTGCAGGCCCAGTTGAAACGGGCCGGCATCAACGCCAATCTCAAGCTCATGGACCGCTCCGAGCAGCGGGCCAAGCGGCGCAGGGGCGATTTCGACCTGGACGCCAACAACGGCGGCACCGGCGTTCTCAATGCCGACATAGACTCCCTCGTCTACGCCCGCTACCACAGCACCGCGTCCCAGAACTACTCCAAGTTCAAGGACCCGGAATTGGACAAGCTGCTGGAGGCCCTGCGCGCAGAGGCCGACCCCGCCAAACGCAAGGAGGTGCACCGCAAAGTCTCCCTCCGGATCCTCGAGATGGTCTGGAACGTGGACCTGACGTACCCGCCCCAGTGGCACGTCTGGCAGCCTCACGTGAAGAACAACCACCCCCATTTCACCGACGTGCCGAGCTACCGCCACGCGTGGGTCCAGAAGTAGAATGTCGTGGCTAGAAGGCAACGCTCACGGCATTCTGAGCTTCGGCAGGCGGCGGACGGCCGCGAGATACCGGGAATGACACCAGCCCGTCATTGTGAGGAGCGGTGGGGAGGACCATGCCGGGGAGGGCGACGAAGCAACCTGGGGTGGG
>CAZPYZ010000673.1:0-2458 GCA_964590215.1 uncultured Dehalococcoidia bacterium
CAGCGTCAGATGTGTATAAGAGACAGGCGGTGAGATCCAGGTACCTCGCAGCAACGTCCAGGACCACGTGGCCACCCCAGGACTGGCCGGCAACAACGGGGGGTTCAGCGAAGTCAAGGGCGAGAATCAGGTCATGCAAGTCGGCCGCGACCTCGTCACAGGTGTACGAGCCATTCCCCGGTTCAGGTTTGTCGCTCAGGCCGTGGCCGCGCTGATCTACGGCAACTGCTACGTGCCCCGCCTGGCTCAAGCGGCGGGCGACCGCATCCCAGGTGCGAGCGTTGGAGGCGAGGCCGTGGACCAGGACGAAGGGAGTCTCCAGTCTCGGGTCTCGGGTCTCGAGTTCCCCTCCGGCCCAGCGGCGGATGTGGAGATGGAGGCCGCGCACAGGGAAGTACTGATCGGCGGGGGCGAGGGTGACCGTCATCCGAGCGCCTTTGCCCTCACCCTAACCCTCTCCCTGAGGGAGAGGGGAATAGGTGGAACGCTCTCCCGTGGCAGAGGGACGAAGCTGGTCACCGATGGCTCCAGGTGCTGCCTTCTGGTGTGTCGTGGACCTCGTAGCCGAGGTCGACGAGGGCGTCTCTGGCGCGATCGGCGAGGTCCCAGCGCTTGGCGCTGCGGAGGCCGGCACGTAATTCCAACACGAGGTCCACCAACGCCCCGGCCGCCTCGCTTTGACCGGTGGCCGTGCCATTACTCTTGTGGGCAGCCTCGATGCGAGCCAAAAGATCGAGCCGCACCGACGGTTCCAGCTTGTCGAGGCCGGCGACGAAGTCCTCCAACTCATTGAAGACGCCACCCTCATCACCAGCCTCGGCGAACCCGTAGCCAAACGTGCGCGGCTGATCGGAGACGGTCGGGACGACCTCCCGGGTCGTCGAGTGCAGGTCATCGAAGGAGAGGACGGCCCCGGCAGCCTGGACCGTCTGCTTGCCGTCGGTAAGGACGGTGACCCCTCCCTGGCCGGACACCGTGGCCGTGCGTAGGGCCGGCGCAAAGCGGAGGGAGGTGTATTCATCGATGCCGATGATCGCCGTGTCCGCTGGGAGCTGCGCCTGCAGGGCGTCGAAGCGGAAGGCGCCCATGTAGCAGAAACGGGAGTCGTAGTTTTCGCCGCCGGAGTTGTCGTTGAAATGGGGTACTACCGCGATGCGGACGCCGAAGCACCCCAGGATGTCGAGGCCTTGCTCCCAGTAGGGGTCTCGTCCCGCCTTGTAGATCTCATACACCGGGAGAGCGTAGCAGCCCAGGGTGATAGAGGCAGCGCTGGCGAAGAGCAGGTGAGCGCCCTGGTGAAACCGTTCCACGATGGCTTCCCAGACGGGTGAGCCCCGCCAGTGCTCCAGCGCGTAGGTGGGACTGCCAGGCCCCGCGAAGATATAGTTCGCCGCCCTGATTTCCGCGACCGCACGTGCCACATCCGCCATGGAGGCGCTCCTGGCATGGCGATAGGAGGCGACGCGGAGGTCCGTCTGGAGGCGGTGGTGATAGTACTCCACGGCCTTGGCGGTGATAGCATCGGCGTTGGTCTCGAAGCCCGCGGTGGTGTCGATGAACACCGCTTGAACCGGACCTTCGACCTGGGCCAGCGCTTCCCGGTGGATCTTCCCCATCGCGGGCATGAGCTCGCCCGCCCCGATGAGGGTGAGGGTGCCAGGGGAGTCCTGCATGGCGTGTCTCAGGCTAGCCGCTTGACCTAGGGTTGTCAACGAGCTATACCCGTCATGCCAGACTCAAGCAGGCGAGGGCGCCTGCTCCACATGCTGACGGGGGAGGTGTACGCGATGAAACTGGTGCTCTATGACGGCTACAAGCCGGGACTTCTCAAGGACGGATCTGTGGTCGATCTGAGCGGTGTCGTGCAGCCGGTGCAGGCGAAGCGGCCGGAATATGAGCGGCGGGCGGCCCAGGAGACCATGGAGGAGATCATCTACAACTGGGAGAGCCTGCGGCCGAAGGTCGAGGAGGCCTCACAGGCGGGGGCGCCTGCGCCACATGCGTTGTCGAGCGTGAAGCTGCGGTCGCCCCTGCCGAAGCCGGGGAAGGTCATAGCCATGGGCGTGAACTACCTGGAGTTCACCCAGGGGCCACCCCAGCCGATCATGGTCTTCTTGAAGTCCCCGGAGGCGGTGCCGGACCCTGGCGACACGATCACGCTGCCGCCCCATGAGTTCACTATCTGCCATCACGAAGCGGAACTGACGGTGGTCATCGGGAAGAAGGCCCGCAACGTACCGCAGGCGCAGTGGCAGGACTACGTGTTTGGCTACACCTGTGGCGTGGACGTCTCGGCTCGAGGACAGTGGGGCGGCAACGTCTTCATCGGCAAGTCTTTCGACGGCTTCAATCCCTTGGGGCCATGCATCACCACAAAGGACGAGATCCCGGACCCTCATAATCTCCAGGTGCGGTTCTTTGTCGATGGGCAGCCCCGGCACGACTACAACACCAGCGA
>CAZPYZ010000674.1:0-2451 GCA_964590215.1 uncultured Dehalococcoidia bacterium
TCCAAGTCCAAGGTCCAAAGGAGGGGTGCGGGGCCTTGAGCCCCGGCCTCTACGGACATGGTCGCGGCAGTGGCGCCTTACCCAGGTAGGATTGGATGGGGCATCACAGTTACTTATGACTGGCCCTTGGCGATAGTATTGCCGTCAAGTAGTATATGAGGTATGGCCAAACAAAAAGTAACCATCACCCTCGATCGGTCGAAAGCTGAGGAGGCGCGAGCCCTGCTGGGCGCCGGCTCGACCTCTGAGGTTATCGACAGGGCATTAGACCGGCTCATCCATGCCGAACGCCTTCGGCGTGACATCGCCGCCTACCGCCGTGTCCCACCGACGGAAGAGGAGGTCGCGCTGGCCTCGCTGGCGGCAGGGGGCCTCGATGATGATGCCGACTGGGAAGCATTGTACGCGAAGGATGAGCAGTGAGCGAACCTGCTCCCCGGCGAGGCGACGTCTGGCTCGCCCGACTCGACAAGGTTCGCCCGCTGGTAGTGCTCACCCGCGATCCCATGGGCACACTTCTGAGTGCTGTCATCGGTGCGCCTGTTACTTCGACGGTCCGGGGGCTGTCCACGGAGGTAGCCATGGGTCCTGAGGATGGGGTGCGGATCGATTCTGTGGCGAACCTGGACAACCTTCAGCTGGTCGCCCGCACGCGCCTCGTCCGCCGCGTCGGACGAGCGCGTCGGTCCACCATGAGAACTATGTGCCACGCACTATCCATCGCCGTGGGCTGCGAAGGCCAGGACCGATACTAGGTCTTGCGCCGGTCGTTACATAACTACTGTATCTAGTGGCGCGAACCGCTTGTTCGCGCGCGCAGGCCGCCTGTATACTGCGGTGAACCGGTCCGGTTCCAGAGCGACGCGACGGAACCAGGGGCCCAGGGAGGGTGGCCATGCGGTTGACTTGCCTTCAAGAGAACCTGAAACGCGGCCTGGACATCGTAGGCCGGGCCGTCGCGGTGCGGACGACGCTGCCGATAACCCAGAGTGTCCTGTTGGTGGCGGAGGAGTCCCGGCTGAAGCTCTCGGCGACGAACCTGGAGATCGCCATCAGTTGCTGGGTCGGCGCCAAGGTGGATGAGGAGGGAGCCATCGCCATCCCCGCCCGCCTGCTCTCTGAGTTTGTGGGCAGCCTGCCCAACGAGAACGTCGAGATCGAGTCCCGGGGCCCAGGCCTGCAGTTAGAGCTGAAATGCGCCCGCCAGGAGGCTCGCATCTCCGGCCAGGACTCGGAAGACTTCCCTCCCATCCCCAGTGTTGGCGAGGGGCAGGCCATCCAGATCGCTCCGGAGACCTTGCGTAAGGCCGTGGGGCGCGTGGTGTTCGCGGCCGCGACGGACGAGACCCGGCCGGTGCTCACAGGCGTCTACGCGGAGTTCGAGGGCGACCAGCTGACCCTCGCCGCGGCCGACGGGTTCCGGCTCTCCGTCCACAAATTGCCACTCTTGGCGGGTGTCCAGGAGAAAGGCAGCATCATCGTTCCCGCCAGAGCCTTCACCGAGCTGAACCGGCTCCTGGGCGATCAAACAGACCCGGTCGAGATCACGGTGAGCCCCTCGGGCACGCAGGCCCTCTTCCGGCTCAGGAACGAGAAGGACCCGGCCCGCAACGCCGACCTCGTCTCCCAGATCATCCAGGGCACCTTTCCCAACTACCAGCAACTGATCCCCAAGTCCTTCACCACCCGCTGCGTGGTGGACGTGGGCGAATTCCTGCGGGCGACCCGCATCGCCTCCGTCTTCGCCCGTGACGGCAGCGGCATCGTGCGGCTGCAAATGGGCGGGGAAAACGGCGCCGGCCGCCTCGTAGTCTCCGCCCGTGCGGAAGAGATCGGAGACAACGTCGGCGAGCTGGAGGCGGCCGTGGAGGGCGACCCGGGCAAGGTCGCGTTCAACGGCCGGTACCTCACCGACGTCCTCGCCGAGCTCGGGAGCGGGCAGGTGACTCTTGAGACCACCAGCCCCTCCAGCCCCGGCGTCTTCCACCCCGTCGGCTCCGACGACTACACGCATGTGGTCATGCCGATGTTCGTCCAGTGGTGAGTAAGGGTAAGGGCTTCCCCTTCCATAGAGATTTAGTGGTGGCTCCGCGGAAGGCAAGAACACTGGGATTGAAGGCCAAGCTTTTCGGGGCTGCACCCCGGTAGCGAAGCCACGCCCTAGAACGCTGCCAACGGTGTCCACTGGATCACAGGATGGGTGTGGAAGTCGTGCGGCAGGTCCTGCAACGAGGCCGGGATGAGCGGATCGCCCAAGGTGGCAGGACCAACGCCCCCGGTCGCCCTCGAGGCATTTGCAGCCCGATGGGACGCGTCGCGGAGGTCCATTTACGAATGGCTCCAAGTCCGTTCGGCGCCGCTTGCGGAGCTTTACCTGGGGGCCAACCGCGTCGTCTGCGACCGTGGCCCGGGCTGGACCCGGCTTGCCCCCCACGCCATCAGACGTCTGAG
>CAZPYZ010000675.1:0-2447 GCA_964590215.1 uncultured Dehalococcoidia bacterium
AGCTGGCGCGTGAATTCAAGCCGCTCAGCGAGAAAGAGAAGGCGACACTGCTCGCGCGCGTGAAGCCCCTGGCAGGAATCAAGACCGAATATTACAAGAAGAAGCCCGACGGAACTTTGTAGGGGCGAGGCGATGCCTCGCCCTGGGCCACCCGCCCGCGCGCCGTGGCCTTTTGTACGGGCGAGGCGACCTGACCTGCCTGCCCCGCCGAAGGCCCTGAGCGAAGTCGAAGGGAGCGGAGTCGAGGGGAGCGCAGTCGAAGGGTGCCTCGCCCTGGGCCACCCGCCCGCGCGCCGTGGCCTTTTGATAGGGGTAGGGAGAACCGATTGAACTCGGTCCCCCCTCCCTCCGAACCGGACAGGCGGGTCTCCCGCATCCGGCTCTCCAGTCGGTGGTCTTACCTGCACCAGGATTGACGGGCCAAAGCGTGGGCCGTCGCCAGAGAGAACAGCCCGTGCTCGGTAAAGAAAGCATTCGGCCATACCTGATGATCCCGTCCGCGACCTCGGCCTCGTTTCCCCAGCCGCTTGCGGAGGATGCTGCGCAGCCGCATGCGCACCCATCCGTCCAGCGTCGGGAATGTGCTTTTGTGGCTGTGTTGGAAATACTCAAACCAGCCGGCCAAGGTCCGATTCAGGTCTGCAACGATGCTGGCGAAGCTGTGCCCGTTGGTACGCCCGGTCTTCTGGCGGAGCGCGTCTTTGAATTTCCGCAGGCTTTTCGCACGAGGCCATCGTCGGCCTTGCTCGAAGTGGTACCCCAGAAAGTCAAAACCACCCGGTTGGGTGGCCTCCACGATCCGCGTCTTGTCCGGATGCAGCTTCAGGCCGGCCATGGCCGTCCACTGCTGCACCCCTTCCAGCGCCCGACGAGCTTCCCCTTCGCTGCGACACAGAATCACGAAGTCATCCGCGTACCGCACCATCTCGAATCCCGCCTCGGCCATGTGGTGGTCGAGGGGGTCGAGATAGATGTTGGAGAGCAACGGGCTAAGCACCGCTCCTTGCGGTGTGCCTTCTTCCGGCGTCCAGCCCGTCGCCGTCTCCAGCACCTGTTGGCGCAGGAACGCCTCGACCAGGCTCAGCACCCGGCCGTCGGACACCTTCGTCTTCACCCGCTCCAGCAACTGCTGGTGCGGGATCGTGTCAAAGTAGCTTTCCAGATCCGCGTCCACTACCCAGCAACAGCCTTCCTTCAGCAAGGCATGAACACGGCGCAGGGCGTCCTTGCAGCCCCGATTCGGTCGGAATCCGTAGCTGTGCGCTGCGAAGTCCCGCTCGAAAATCGGCTCCAACACCGCTCGAAGCGCCCCTTGCACCACCCGGTCGCGAACCGTGGGAATCCCCAAAGGGCGTTTTTCCTTCCCGCCGGGCTTGGGAATCCAGACTCGTCGAATGGCCTGCGGACGATAACTGCCCTCCCGCAATGCCTGTGCGAGTTGGTCCAGGTTCTCTTCCAGGCGGTTCTGGAAGCTCTCCACCGTCTGGTGGTCCACTCCTGCCGCCCCGCCGTTGGCCTGGACTCGCGCAAAGGCTTTGCGCAGGTTCGGCAGCGCGTAGACCTTATCCATCAGGCTGAACCATTTGCCTCCCTTGACTCCCTGTTCCAGAGCCGTCAACATCCGTTCCGTCCAGACCTCCGGTTCGACCCAGTTCCAGCGGGTCCAAACTGCCCCGCGGTCTTGAGCTTCTCCAGCTTGTGTAGTCCGTTCCGACACTGCCGCTGGTTTTGGTTCCGGCGATCCGTTGGTCACGTCTCCACCTTCCTGCGCCCCTTCGCTCCAGGCCGGTTACGGCCCTTCCTGGCTACTACGGGCGCTCTGACTCCTGTCCGCCCGGCTCTTCGGCCCCCTCCTGGCAGCATGAACACCGGCTCCTGCTACGGACAGGTCTCCCTGATTCACGCACCTAGCCTTCCGACCATTCCGCCTCCAACCACCTGTGGGCCCCCAGCCTCGCTTTCGCACGCCATTGCACAGCGGACCAGGCTGACTCCGTTCAGGCTCCGAGTCGGGCTTCGCCATTCCCTAGCAGGCTCGCCGTACCGCACCGGCCGAATCGAGTTCGTTACCCTGCGGACTGGTCGTTCACCTCCTGCTGCTTCCCACCTCGTCTCGCGACGACGCAGTTGCAGTCGGTTTCAAGTTAGCGTTGACTTGGAGAGGACTTTCACCTCTCTGGCTACGTGCGCTGTCAGGCGCACTAGGGGCGAGGCGCCGCCTCGCCCGGGGCGACCCACCCTTCGACTGCGCTCAGGGCAGGCCGGGTCGCCCCTACAAACGGTTTCCCAGATGGTGCAGCGTAGGGGCGCCGCGGGTTCGCGCGGCTCAGCCGTCCGCGTGGACGGGAGCGGCTTCCCGGCGGAGTGTGAACTCCTTTTCCAGCGCCTTCAGGGTGTCTACGATCCCGGTATAGGAAAGCTCGGCATGCGATGCCGAGCTTTCAGGG
>CAZPYZ010000676.1:0-2438 GCA_964590215.1 uncultured Dehalococcoidia bacterium
GTGCGGGGCGAGGGACACGCACCCGATATGAGGTGGGGTACCGTCGGGACGAGCGGGCACGCGACCGCGAAGTCCTCCATCCACAATTGGGCTGTGCTGTATCCATCCGGCGTCTCAGCACGGACGGTATGACCGCTGACCACGGGAGACCTGCGGGGTGCCCTCAACAGGACTGAGGGTGGAGGAATCCTCCCTGACCGCCCCGCAGCAGTCAGCAGACGGCATCGTAGGCATGCGTGAGTGTGCTGAAGGCCTGAACGGTAGAGAGGAGTGGCGGCCTGCAGTGGAGCAGTGAGGTGGCATCCGGCGAGGTGTCGGATCAGATCTGGCAGGTTATCCTCAGCGTTCGGCGTTTGCATTGTCTGGGGGGAGTCTCTGCAATACAATCAGAGACATGAAAATCCACTGGCGGGAGCCGGTGATTTTCCTGTGGCCGCGCAGCGCGGGGTCAAACACGACGCTCGACTACGTCCTGCTGGTCCCATACAGGCGAGAAAGGAGGCCTCTATGCATCATGAAGCGATTACCGTGACAATGGTGTCACCGCTTCCCGTCTATCTCGATGAAACGGCTGACACCACCCCCCTGGCACCCCGCCCCGAGACGCTCGATGGCCGGGTGGTTGGGCTCCTCCCCAATTGGCGCCCTTCTGCGGTCAAGGTCCTGCAGGCCGTGGGACAACTCCTGCAGGAGCGCTACCATGTGAAAGCGATGGTGATGGCGCAGCCCTCGCGCGAACTCCCCCATCGCACCGGCGGGCTCATCGATGCCATCCAGGACAAACTGAACGACCTGGCCCAAAGAGTCGATGTCGTGATCACCGCGACCGGCGACTGAGGGTCGTGCTCGACGTGGTGTAGCCACGTCACAGCGGAACTTGAGAAGCGCGGCATCCCTACCGTCATGGTCACTACCCATCCCTTCACCGACTTCGCGCGGCGCCTGGCGGCGACGATTGGGTGTCCGGACGTAGTCGTCGCGGAGACGCCGAATCCCATCCGTCAGTTGGACGACTCGAGCCTGCGGGAACGCGCCGAAGCCATGCTCGAGACCGTCATCTATGGTTTGACACAGCCACCGCAGGCAATCCAGCGCCGCAGGCAAGAGGGCGCGTCCGGGCAGATTCGACCCCGCGGTGTCGTCCGCGCCGCCCAGCCTGTGTAGCGGTCTGTGCCTCTCACGCGTTCCTCCCTTGCGCGGGGGGGTCGAGATGGGGGGCACACGTGCGGCCTTCACCCCCACCCTCCCCCATCGAAGGGGGAGGGGAAAAGAGGGCATGAGTGCTACAATCCACCTCATCTTGGCGTTTATGCCCATCGAGGGGAGGGCGTGGGCGACAGGAAGAGGACCCTTCGCCCAGGGGAAGAGGGAACGGTGCGTATTTCGCAGGTGGCGAGAAGCCAGAGGAGGATCGCAAGATGGCGCAAACGTCCGTGCGCCTTGACGCGGGATCAGCTGCGGAGCTTATGACCAAAGCGTATGAGCATGCCTATGACCAGGGCTGGACGGATGGGCTTCCCATCATCCCCGCCACCCCGGAGGCGGTCGAGCGGTTTGTCGCCGCGTCGGGCCGCGACGTGGAGGACGTCATCGGGCTCCTTCCCCCGCGGAAGGGTCGGGCCACCGTGGAAGTCATCGCCGTGAATGCCGTCATGGCCGGTTGTCGTCCTGAGTATATGCCAGTGCTCATCGCGGCGCTGGAGGGCCTGCTACACAAGGACTTCCCGCTCGAGCTGATGCAGGTGACAACCAACCCTATGACCCCCTTGCTCCTGATCAACGGGCCCATCCGGCAGAGGCTGGATATCAACTCCGCGACGGGGTGTCTTGGCCCCGGATGGCGCGCCAATGCGACGATCGGTCGCGCCATCCGCCTGACGCTGCAGAATGTCGGCGGAGCGCTGCCGGGGGTATATTCCAAGGCCAGTTTCAGTTCACCCCTTCGCTACACCTACGTCTGTGGGGAGAACGAGGAAGACAACCCCTGGACCTCGTTCCACGTAGACCGGGGGTTCGAGCGGGCCGATAGCACGGTCACTGTGTTCAAAGCCTCCAACTACTGCAATATCTCTGGCGGCGAGGGCGTTGGGCCGGATGAGATCCTGCGGCACATCGCCACCGCTATGCCCCCGATGTATGGAGGCGGCGATGGCGCCCTGTTGCTTCTGGGCGTGAACCACGCCAGGGCGCTCCACGAGGCCGGCCTCGCGAAACGGGAGATCCAGGAGCGGCTCTGGGAGTTCGCCAGGGTGCCCGAAGAAAATTTCGCGGCGGACTTCGTGGCGGTGGAATGCGAGGCAGGGCGAGGAGGGCAGGGGACGCTCTGGCGTACGCAGAGCCCCGACCACATCCATGTCGTCGTGGCGGGGGGGCCCGGCCCACAGGATGTCTATATCGGGGCCGGTCTGCCGCAGACGCGCTTGATCCGGAATCAGTAG
>CAZPYZ010000677.1:0-2431 GCA_964590215.1 uncultured Dehalococcoidia bacterium
GATGAAGGGATGGTGAACGCTATGAACCACGGTATTAGACAGCGCGGGATTCGAGCCCTGGGTGGCCAGGGTGGCGCCCAGGTCGTCGAGTTCGCGATCATCCTTCCAGTCTTCCTGATGCTGATCATGGGGATGATCGACTTCGGCAGGGGCTACTTCTCCTGGATCATCCTCACCAACGGGGCCCGCGAGGGGGCTCGGGCGGCGGCGGTGGGGTGGGACGCCGACAACGTCTACACCCGGGTTCAGGCGGCGGTCACCGGCCTGGCACGGGTGGACCCGGCTGACTTCGATACCGGCTGCCCGCCGGCTGCCACCGCCCAGGCCTGGTGCATCGAGACCACGAACGTGGGCGGCGCCAGGGGCGACCCGGTAACCGTCCAGCTGCAATACAACTTCCTACCCCTCGCCCCGGGGCTCTCCGGATTCCCTTCCGGGACATTCATCCTCACTGCTGAATCCACCATGCGACTGGAATGACAGGAGGTGGCCCATGACACAACCATTTGACAAGCGGAGGACTGACGAGCAAGGCGCAGTTGCGGTCTTCTTCGCGATCCTGCTGCCCGTGATCTTTGGCTTCGCCGCGCTTGTGCTGGATCTGGCTCACGGCTGGGAGAGCCGCCGCCTGCTCCAGAACTGCGTGGATGGGGCCGCCCTGGCGGGCTCCTATGAGCTGCCGGACGACGTGGCCGCCGAAGCAGCCGTGGCGGAGTACCTGCAGACCTTCGACAACGGCTTCTGTCTCCGGGCCGGTTTCTTCGAGGACACCACTATCGCGGACCCGACGGGCAGCCCCGCCGGGCCGGCGCCCATCACCGCAGCCCAAGACGCCGACGCCTACAGCGTCGAGGTGTACGACAACGATGGCGACGGGTCCCTGAACGCGGTGCGGGTCACCATGGCCCGAGGGGTGTCCACCTTCCTGGCCCCGGTCGCCGCGGCCCTGCTGGGCAGCCCGGGCTCTCTCGACTTCATGCAGGTCCGCACCCACGCGGTGGCCATCAAGGGCGACGTACAGGAGTTCCAGGGGGCCCTCCCCATGGGCATGATCGCCTGCGATGGCGATCCCGGTACCGTTACTCCGAACGCCGCGGACTACAACATCGAGTGCCCTTGGAACGATCCCGTCTGGGTCGACATGAACGGCAATGGAGTCAACGATCCCGGGATCGACCAGTGCAACGTCAACCTCAACAGGATCTGGGTCAAGAGCTGGAACCCCATCGCCGAGTCCTTCCTGTATATGAATTTAATGTGGGCCCTGACAATGGACGCGGCGGACACCCCTGTAAAGATGACCATCAAGGTCAACCCGGGGGGACAGGTCTCATCGGGCAACTTCCAGTCCCTGGACTTCCCGCCCACCGGCGGAGGAGCCGACGAGTTCAAGGCCCGCGTCGCGTGGGGGTGGGACGGCTGGCTGGGCGATTGCGATGTCGTCACCACCAAGACTGGCAACATGGCGGGACCCACCATCGACGGCTTCTACGACGCCAACCAGGACAACAACAACTGGAATAACAATCCCGCATGGCCCAGGATCTCCCGGACTAATCGGGACAAGCCGCCTCAAAACCCCAGCGACGACATACCTCCCTATCAGCCGTCGCCTCCCATGCCCCCCGGCGGCCACCCGGACAATCCCGTGCTGCTGGACGACCTCTACCTCAGGGTCATGCACGATCTTCTCGACCATGTGGACTCACCGTGGGACTGCCCCCGGGTGCTGTACGTGCCTATCGTTGGCAGCCCCGTTGATGGCCTGGGCAACCCCATTGTCGAGGCGGCAAATGGCGCCTATGACGTCCGGATCCTCACCTGGGCGGTGATGTTCCTGGACAACAAGCCGGTCTTTCCCCCCGGCAAGGCAGGCCCCCAAGGCGACGACAAGGGCTTCGTGAACGCCTACTTCTTCGATCCCCAGAAGCGTCAACTGCCTCCCCGGAGCTGGAGCAAGGTAGGAAAGCTGGATCCCAACAGCTGGCTGCCGACCGGCATCAAGCTGGTGGAATGAGGGTTTGACGAGACGTAAACCCAGGGAAGACCGGTTGATGACCGTGGCAATCGGACAATGAGAGTCGGTACGTTACAGAGAGAACCATCAAATCTAACTTGGGCAGCAAGGGGGTCGAGATGTTTCAGAGCAGGAAACAGGTAACAATCGTCGCGGTGGTCCTGGGCCTGGCGGCGGCGGGAGTCACGGCCTACTACACCATGCGGGTCACGGAAGCGGCCCAGCCCACGGAGCGGGTGGTGGTGGCCAAGGCCACCATACCGGCCAGGGCCAGGGTGACGGAAGACATGCTGGTCATGAAGGCCATCCCCAAGGGCGCGCGCCTGCCGGAGGCCCAGGGCGACATGAAGGCCTTCGTGGGGAAGAGCACGAAGCAGACCATCCTGGCGGGGGAGCAGGTGCTGGGGAGCCGCT
>CAZPYZ010000678.1:0-2428 GCA_964590215.1 uncultured Dehalococcoidia bacterium
CACCCGCACCGGGCGGCCGTCCACAGAGGCGTCGTGGATGGCCAGCTCCAGCGCATGAAGGCGGATGCGGCTGGCCGACTCCGAGAGCTGGACCGCGATGGTGACCTCGCCGTCGAAGGTGAAGTTGTCGAGGTCCGGGGTCAGGGTCAGGTCATAGTGGATGGGACGGATGGTCGTCGGAAGGCGGACGTCGTCGGGCATGGCATGTCCTTGGGGTTGGCGGTACTACCAGTGTACCGCCGCTCGGGGAGGCGATGCTGTACCGACCGAGCATTACTTGTCGTTGTATACCTGGGTGCCCGTCACGTTTTTGCGCCGCGGTCATTGCGAGCCGCAGGAGGTGGGGGAACCACCGGGGTGGGCGGCGTGGCAATCTGGGGACGGGGATCGATCGTCGGTGCTCTCCCACGCCGGCCCCGCCCGGATTGCCGCCCCTCCTCGCCACGACCCCCACCGCTACCGCGGCAACGCAAAACGATGACGGGCACCCCTATATCTTTATCGGAGGGTGGTCTCTCGGCATTCTGTTATCATAGTGACGAATATGATTACACGGAGCCCGCAATGATCAGGACCCAGATTCAATTGACGGAGACGCAAGCCAGCGCCTTGAAGGCCATGGCGAAGAAACACAGGGTCTCGATGGCCGAGCTTATCCGCCGCGGGATCGATCAGTACCTCCGGAACGAGGGACCTGTCGTCAGCGATGAGGAGCGGCGTCGCCGCGCGCTGTCAGTTATCGGGGGCTTTCACTCGGGTTTGAGGGACGTTGCTGAGAACCACGACCATTACCTTGCCGAGGCGTACTACGACTGGCACGATGAGGGGAAGCGGTGTGGCGATATTCGTTGATACTTCCGGTGTATATGCGCTCTTGGATGAGGATGAATCGAACCACCTTGCTGCAGCCCGGTTCTGGACCAGCCTGATCGAAGAGGCTCAGGATCTGGTCACCACGAACTACGTTGTGGTAGAGACCTGCGCCTTGCTCCAACGTCGTCTAGGTATGAGGGCGGTGCACAGGTATCACGCGGCCGCGGTCCCGGTGCTACACGTTGAATGGGTGGATTCTTCGGTTCACGACACCGGTCGGGCGGTATGGCTCGCCGCGAACCGAAGGCAGCTAAGCCTCGTAGACTGCGTGAGCTTCGAAACGATGCGAAGGCTTGGCCTGGACCGAGCCTTCGCTTTTGATGCGGATTTCGAGGCGCAAGGGTTCGTCCGTCTGCCGTAACCCCCTACACGCGCTGGTCCTTTCGACAGGCTAGGGCTGACCGATTTCGCTAATACTTCCACTGATAGTTGGGGTCTCTGTATGCCTCCTCCACCATGAGGGAGGTGAGTCCCCGTTTCGCCAGCTCTTCCTCGAACTTCTGGCGGATGAAGGGGTCCTCGTCGGGGTACTCAATCTGGTCTGAGCTGGTGTTCTCGATGCGCTCGGTGCCCGCGAGGACGCGAGGGCCATGGAAGGCCAGGTACCGGTTCCAGGACTCACTCACGTTGAAGTGCTGGTGGAACCAGCGGTTGGGCGGAATGAAGAGGCTCGCCTCGTGCCAGGGAACGACAACCTTCTCGCCGCCCTCGGGCCACATGATGGAGTAGCCCTCACCCGTCGGGATGACGATGGTAACGCCGGGGCCGTGGCGGTGGCCCTTCTTGTACGTGCGAGACGGGAAGACCGACATGTGAGCCGTCACGGGCGAGCCGGGGAACTCGATGAAGACGGCGTTGCCGCCGGCGCCGCGGGCCCGGTAGGGATCGATCTTGTCCCAGGCCCGCATGTCGGGGAAGAAGTTGCCGATCCAGACCTTGCCGACGCCCCTAAGGCTCTCCTCCCCAGCGACGGCCTTAGCCTCGGAGTAGAAGTCCTGGGCGATCTGGTCCCGCACCATGATCGGGTTGTTGAAGAAGAAATCGAGGTTAGGCAACAGAGCCATAGCCGAAGACAGGAAGTTGAAGTGCAGGAGGCGGGCGGCCTGATTTCCCTGCGCGTTGCTGAGCTGATAGGTGTGATTGGCAGGGATGACGAACATACTGTACTTCTGCCACTCGAAGGTCTTGGGCGCCCCGTTTCCGGCGCTGATGCTGGCCAAGCCTCGCCCTTCCACCACATAAACCACCTCGTCCAGGGCCATGCGGAAGGGCGCGTTCTTACCGCCGGGGCGGATTTCGGTCACGTATGCCGCGGTCAGGCCCTGCTGGCCGACGAGGTTGCAGAAGAGGGCGTCGCAGTCGCGCGCCTCCCAGCGGCCGAGCCCCACCGTACGTAGGTCCTCGATGTAGTAGTCCCGGTTCACAGGGACGCCAGTGGAAGCGATCCACTGCTCGTAGAGGGAATTCTTGCCGCCGGTGACGGCGCGGGCGGGTTCGGCTGTTGTGGTCATGGTCTTCTCCTTATCTAGGTTTGATTCGGGTGGTCTCCCCGCCA
>CAZPYZ010000679.1:0-2422 GCA_964590215.1 uncultured Dehalococcoidia bacterium
GCGCCCCAGACCCCAGGTTCAAGCACGCAGCGGTGGTTTGCCCCGCCTCCCTCGAATGAGTGCGGCTTTCCGGCCGCACTCATTCGAGGTCGCCATTCGTTCCCGCTTGCGATGCTTTCCTGGATGGATCCGTTGACCCTGGTTCGAATCCAGGCTCGCCAGCAGCAGCCTACCCCTCCAGGTACTTTGCCGGGATGGTCCCCAGACGGCCGGCCCTGTAGTCTTCCACGGCCTGGAGGATCTCCTCACGAGTGTTCATGACGAAGGGGCCATAGTGCACGATGGGCTCGCCGATGGGAATCCCGCCCAGGAGCAGGACCTCCAGCCCAGGGGACCGGCTCTGCTGGCGCTCGTCCGCCCGCAAGGCGAGGGCATCGCCGGAACCGAACACGGCTAGCTGACCCTCCCGGATGGGCTGGCCTTCTTGGCCTGCGGTCCCGGAGCCGGAGAGGACGTAGGCCATGGCGTTAAAGTCGGGACGCCAGGGCAGCTCCAATCGAGCGCCCGGGCTCACTGTCGCATGCGCGTAAGTGATGGGCGTGTAGGTAACGCCTGGGCCTGCATGACCGCCCAAGTCTCCCGCGATGAGCCGCACCAAGGCCCCGCCGTCGTGGGAGCTGAGGAGCGCGATGTTCCCGGCGGTGATGTCCTGGTAACGAGGCGGCGACCACTTGGCCGCGCGCGGCAGGTTCACCCAAAGCTGCACGCCCTGGAATAGGCCGCCTGTGGTGATAAGATCCTCGGGCGGCATCTCCTCGTGCAGGATGCCTGCGCCCGCCGTCATCCACTGGGTGTCCCCATTCGAGATGAGGCCTCCACCGCCGGTGGAATCCCGGTGCCGGAACGTGCCGTCGATCATGTAGGTCACCGTCTCGAACCCCCGGTGGGGGTGCCAGGGAGCGCCCTTCGCCTCGCCGGGAGCGTACTCCACGGCCCCCATGTGATCCATCAACAGGAACGGGTCGGCGAGGCGCAGGTCCATGCCGGGGAACGCCCGACGCACGGGGAAGCCCTCTCCCTCAAAGGTCTTGAGGGCATCGATGATGGTCTTTACCTGGCGGCAGATGCCGGCTTCCGGGCGGGTGATCCTCGGCAGTGTCAAAGTATCTGCGTTAACGGCTGGCATCAGTAACCTTTCTGTCCCCCTTCGAAACCTGTCCTGAGCACTGTGGAAGGATTCGTCGCACACGCCCGGTCGCCACCCAGCCCCCACGCCGGCAGGCGAGGGCGCCTGCTCTCCATTTTCGTAGGAATCAAAGGGGAGCGTTTGCTATAAAAATGGCCTTCGCCCCACCCCGCGTCGATGGGCCCCACCCACCGCTCCTTCGGCAGGCTCAGGATGGCGCCTCGGATGCTCCGCGACTGTGCGTCCCCCTCCGCCGGCCATTTTTATTCCCTGAGGAGGCGTCAGAGGGTTTGCTACGGAAATCATAGCATACCACCCTTCGAAATTGCAAGTAACTATGCTATAGTGATCTTCATGAGCGAGGAGATCTGCCCCATAGCCGAAGCCGCCAAGCTGCTGGGCGATAAGTGGACGCTCATCGTTCTGCGCAATCTGGGGGAGGGTTCGCAACGCTTCAAGGACCTGGAGCGGTTGGGGGAAGGGGTCAGCCCCAGCGTCCTCACGGCGCGCCTGAAGGACCTCGAGGAATGCGGGATGATCACCCGCACCAGCTATAACGAGATCCCGCCGCGCGTCCAGTATGACCTGACCGAGAAGGGGCGGGACGCGCTGCCGGTCCTCGAGGCGCTGCGGGTCTACGGCACACGGTGGCTCTTGGCGGCTCCCCCCGAGGTGGCCCACCCCTAGAAGCACGGCCGGAAAGCTGGTAACACTGGGGCTCTGCCCCAGACCCCGACTTCACGCCAGGAACGTTTTGCCCATCTTCCCCCCGGTGAGTGCGGCTTTCCGGCCGCACTCCTAGGCACCGGCAAGTCGCCTGAGGTTCGGCCGCCACGAGGTCCTTCGGTCGCCCGCCGCGCGCTCCTCCCGGCCACCGCTCCCCCAGGATGACATCGGATACAGGGAGTGACCGGCCATGGCAGTGAACAGGCCACCAAGCACGGCAACTGTCATTCTGGAGCGTGGGAGGTTCGGGGATAGGGTGGGGGAGCCTCCTCAACTATCGGTTTGCCAGCTCAATGGTCGCGGAGGCCGCTTCCTCGGGATGACAATCGCGCCTGCTCCGGGGTAAAGATCAGCATCCGTTCGTTCACCAGGACGGTGTAAATTTGTCCCGGCGTAAAGTCCCGGCCGAGGGGAATGGCACTGGAGAACATCCCGTAGATCATGGTACACGCGACGCCGGGATCAGCCGGCACCCGGTTGAACACCCGGACCCTGACCGCCATCTCCGTTTCCCGGCTCACCGAGCTGTCTCTTATACACATCTCCGAGCCCACGAGACTAGGCATGATC
>CAZPYZ010000680.1:0-2419 GCA_964590215.1 uncultured Dehalococcoidia bacterium
CAATGAGGCGGAAGATCTGCTTGCGGCGCACCTCGGGGTCGCGCACCTCTTTCGACTCCGGGTAGAAGGTCGAGAGTCCTGCCAGCATGCTTACCAGCATCCCCATGGGGTGGGCGTCGTAGCGGAAACCCTCGACCAGCTTCTTCACGTTCTCGTGCAGGAAGGTGTGGTGGGTGATTTCGAAGACCCACTGCTCGTAGTCGGCTTGCGCCGGCAACTCGCCGTGCAGCAGCAGGTAGGCGGACTCCAGGAAGGTGGACTTCTCCGCCAACTGCTCGATGGGGTAGCCGCGATACCAGAGAATGCCGCGGTCGCCGTCAATCATAGTGATCTGGCTGCGGCAGGAGGCGGTGTTGATGAAGGCCGGATCATAAGACATGAGGCCGAAGTCGGTTTCATTCACCCGGATCTGCCGAAGGTCCATCGCCTTGATGGTGTCGTCGGCGACCGGGATTTCGTAGCTCTTGCCGGTGCGGTTGTCAGTGATGGAGAGTGTGTTCTTGGCCATGGTGGGTTCCTCGTCAGGCGCTGCTTGCTGCTCCCGCGGGTGGAAGCAATTTTTATGGTAGGGGGGTTCGACGCCGGAGTCAACGAAAAGCCGTCGTCCGTCCTCCGTGGCCCGTGACCCGAACAATCAGCCCAGTCCCGAAATGCGGAGCCCGGCGGCCGGGGCCGCCGGGGGGAGAAGGTCGAACTTTTCTGGCGCAGTGAGCGTAGTGTAGGGAGAGAATGAGAGGAGAGGTGCGCGATGGCCCGGTTCTTGCTAGTACTGCTGCTGCTCTTCTTCTTGGCGCCGGTGCTGCTGCCAGCGCTGGCGGTGTGCGTGGGACTGCTATTTGCCGCGGGCGCGGTGCTGCTGGCGTCGGCCGTGGTGGGCGTGGTGTTCGGCGCAGTCGTCGCGCTCATCGCGCTGCCGTTTAAGCTCGCCTTCGGCTTCTTCTGCGCCTGAGCCTAGCGAGTTCAAGCCAGCGGTCCCAGCCGCTGGGATCCTCTGCGCTTGGAGGAAGACGAATACGATGAGCAAGTTTCTGCTCTGGCTGATTCTGTTAGTGCTGTGCTGGCCGCTGGCGCTGCTGGCACTGGTGCTCTATCCGGTTGTGTGGCTGATCTTGCTGCCGTTTCGCCTCGTGGGGATCGCCGTCGGCGGCGTGCTGGCTTTTCTGAAAGCCATCATCTATCTTCCCGCGCGCGTGCTGGGCGAGAAACCAGCCTGACGCGTTCCCGGGCCTTTTCTAATACCCCAGGGTGAACGTTCACACCGCCCCTTCCCGCCCCCCGGTCGTCCCAGGCCCCTACCGGGGGCGTCGGGTGGGTGAAAACGGCCCGCTGACGGCTGGCAGGCTGGTTAAGAGCCTTTGTGCTTACCCCCTGTCAACGTTGACACGGCCCCTTCCCGCCACGATGGCCCCCGAGCCAAGCTTCTGACCGCGGTCGCTGATGGAGAGGGGATAGGAGCCCTCTGGGGCGATGGCTTGCTGTTGGACAGGCCGTCTGGGGCTCCTGCTGGCGGCCTCGGTGTGGTTTCGGCTTCAAGTGGCTCTCTTTCAATGGGTTAGTCGCTTACCCAGAACTCACCCGAAGCTCATAGGCTGTCCATTGCCTCTCCGGGGTTGAAACGCTACCCTCCGACGCGAATGAGGGGGGCGCTCATGGAAAAGACGCATTACCAAAACTGCCGTGGCGGGCGAGATCAGCGGTTGCTGGTGCGGAAGGGTCCTTTGCTGAAAATTCGCTTGACTCCTGGGGGGGGGCAACTACAATTCGCAGCAACGGGGGGTTAACTTCTCAACCCCAGTTCCTGTGTGCTGCGCCCGCAGCGGGCCGGGATTGACGCCTATGCGAACCATGCTTTTTCCGAGGCAGCTTGCGGCGGGGGGGGTGTGTGCTCGGAGCTCCAGCGGAGTGGAGACGGCGCGAAGAGTGTCGGGTGGGGTGGCCGGGGCAACCAGCCCCTGCGGAGGGCAGCTCCGCCGAACCGAGGAAAGGACAGCTCACTTTGACAGACTGGGAGGTGTGTCATGGGGGAGAATAGGAACACTTGGACTAGTACGGGAAGGTCAAACCGGAGCCAGAAGGTTGGCTGGTTGGGGAGGCCGTGGTTGCTGGCGGCAGTGTTGCATCTGGCACTCGCGGGTGCGGCGCGCGCGGCTGACGTGACGGTGGATTGCGACGATGCCGGTGCAGACTTCGCCAGTATTCAGGCGGCGATAGATTCGCTCGACCTCGAGGGCCCGCACACCATCAACGTGCTGCCGGGAAATTGCGTGGAGAACATCGTCATCGAAAACCGGGAACGGTTGACGATTGACGCCCCCGACGGCAACGTGATCATTGCTGCCGCCAACCCCGACCAGGAGGTCATCCTGATCTCCAACTCGCGCGGCATCACCTTGCGCACCCTTGCCGCCAATAACAGCAA
>CAZPYZ010000681.1:0-2413 GCA_964590215.1 uncultured Dehalococcoidia bacterium
GCCCCTTCTGACGCATCACGCATCACGCATCACGACCCATGACGGGTCAGGAGTCGCGTAGCGCTCCCCGCCTCTACGGCCAGGAACTGAGAGAAGCCATCGTCTCGCTTTTGGTAACCATCCCCGAGGTCGCGAGGGTCAACTACCTCGAGTATTGGAACGACCACACCTACCTCATCTTCCTCGATCCCTGCACCGACGAAACAAGGAGCAAGGTCGAGGCCAGCCTGCAAACCTTCCTGAATGGCCCCGGCGCCGCCCGTAGCGCCGGTGTCCGCTGGCACTTCCGCTCGACCGCTGACGCCGTGCCCTCTAGCGCTACCCTCTGGCGCCGGCCTTAGCGGCCGTCACGAGTGGCGTTGCCCCCAGCACTCCGCAACCCCGACCTCCGGCTGTTCACCGTTGGACAGGGCCTGTCGGTCTTCGGGAGCGAGTTCACCACCGTCGCGATGGCGTGGCAGGTGTATCAGCTTACCGACTCGCCCCTAGCCGTCGGACTGCTGGGGCTCGCCCGCGCGATCCCGCAAATGACGCTGCTGCTATTCGGAGGGTTGCTGGCGGACGCGCTCGACCGGAGGCGGCTCCTGATGGCGGTGCAGGCAGGCCAGGCCGCCGTCATCGCGCCTCTCGCCCTGTTGTCCCTTCTAGAAGCGATATCCCCCCATGTGTTGTTCTTGGCCTCAGGGCTCCTGGGCGCGCTGATTGCTTTGGAAACCCCCGGCCGGCAGGCCTTAATCGCCAACATCGTCGAGCGAGCGGAACTGGGCAGCGCCGTCGCGCTGCAGAATGCGATCCGAAAAGTCGGCTCAGTAGCGGGACCCGCCACGGCCGGGATCATCCTCACCGTAAGCAGCCCCGCCTGGTGCTATGGCACCAACGCACTGTGCTTTGTCGCTATGCTTGGGTTGCTGGGGTTGCTGCGAGTGCGCGTGCAGGGCCCCATCGGAGGGGGGGTAGTCTCCCTCCCCGCCCTGCGGGACGCTGGGCGATTTGTCGTGACCCATCCCGTCATCCTGCTAGTCATGGTGCTGGATTTCGGCGCCACGTTCTTTGGCCTGCCCAACGCGCTCTTCCCGGTGTACGCCCGGGATATCCTGCACGCGGGCGCCGCAGGGCTCGGGGTGCTCTATGCCGCAAGCTCCTTGGGCGCCATCGTCGGCGGCGTATCCATGAGCATCATCGGGACCTCTCTGCGGCCGGGCCTCGGGATCCTCGTCGGCGTAGCCATCTACGGCGCCGGCAACATCCTCTTCGCCCTCAGTGCCGTCCTGTGGCTATCGGCGCTCCTCCTGGCTGTGGCCGGGTTCGGGAATGCAGTTAGCGCGGTGTTGCGCTGGACCCTCGTGCAACTTGTTACGCCGGACGTGTTACGGGGACGGGTGTCCGCGGTGAGCAGTATCTTCAGCTCTGGCGGGCCCAGGTTGGGGGAGTTCAGGGCCGGCGCCGTCGCACAGGTGTGGGGTGCAGGCGTGTCAGTTGTCAGCGGTGGGCTGATTACCCTCCTCTTGGTGGTCGGTGTCGCAGCGCTACCCGCGATCAGAACTTTTCACCTGCAGGCCTCCTCGAGGCAAACCTCGGCGACACCCCACCCCCAACTCCAAAGGGGATGAAGGGCCTGTTGCCGGCGCCAAGCGGTTTCCTTCTGGATGGCATGGCTGCTGTGTGGTGCGGGGACCACCTCTCCAGTCACGCCTTACGCATCACGCGACGCGCGTAAGGCATAGAAGTGCCATCAGGAGGCCGCAATCTCCTCGTAGCTGGGTGTGGGCATTCCGGCTTGCCAGGTCGGGTCTCGCAGCTCAAGACGGTTGCCGCTGGGGTCAAGGAAGTAGAGCTCCCGCCCGGTGAAAAAGCCCTTCTCCCGGTACACCAGGTTGACCACTTCAACACCCATCCTCTTGAAGGTCCGGCATCCTTCCTCGAACCCCTCTGGCGTTACCGTAAAGGAATGGTGCGTGGCCTCCTGATCCTGGGTCCGCTGGTGGCTTGGATCCTTGCGCTGGCAGAGCAGGATCTCGTGATCCCCTACGCTCACACACGACATGTTGCCGCCGGGGAGCCTGCCTCGGGCATTCAACCCAAGCACCTCGCCATAGAATTTCTCCGATTCACCCAGGTCATTCACCGGGATGGACCAGTGAGTCACGCCCTGTACTTTCAGCATCGCTTCCTCCTTGTGGTGGTGGCCTGAGGCCCGCCACCGAGGGCAATTATCCCAGAGCATCGTCCCCTTGTCCTCCCCCGGACTGGTAAGCTAACAACGGTCCTCCCTCCACCTCGTTTCCTCATTTCACCACAACCTCGGCAGTAAGCGATGGCCAGTACGCGCGCTCCGGGACACCTCGCCCGGACCTTCAACGCCCTCCAGGAGCTGTCTCTTATACACATCTCCGAGCCCACGAGACTAGGCATG
>CAZPYZ010000682.1:0-2400 GCA_964590215.1 uncultured Dehalococcoidia bacterium
GTCTGACGGCCCCGCAGTCGGCCCAGGCGGTGCGGCTGATCGTGAACCGCTACCCCTTTCGTTCCACTCCCCAATCCCACCCCCTATTCCCCTACCACTCACTACTCACCATTCACCGCGCCGCGGGCACGCGGCGCCTCAGTTCCTCTAACCAGTTCAGCATCGCGTGGATCTGCGTCAGGGCGGATCGGACTGACCTTCCCCTTTTCCCTAGTCCAGGCCTTCAGGCCTGGGAGGGGGAATTAAAAATTTTCTGCCCCCCCTTGGGGGGGTGAACGTCGGTTTCCGTGAAGCGAGAAGCCCCCTAAAGGGGGCTGATAAATTTGGTTGCTCCTGGACCCAGGCGTAAACGCCTGGGCTAGAGAAAAGTGATCGCGGCTCGGATTCGCCTTCCACCACTCACTACTCACCATTCACCACTCACCGCGCCGCAGGGACTCTCCGTTTCAATTCCTCAAACCAGTTCAGCACCACGTGGATCTGCGTGGCGGGCTGCTCCGGCTCGACGGCCTGGATCATCAAGATCCGCTGGCCGTCAGGGGCCACGTCCCACGCTCCATACTGTCCCTCGAACAGAAGCCTGGGCTTCCCCGCCGTGAACGTCGGCTCCGTCTGGATGTCCACTGCCATCATCTTGTCGCCGTTGCGATAGAACAGTTCGCGGCCATTGCGTGCCCAGTGGGGCGGGTTTGAATCCCCACCCCCACCTTCGGTCGAAATTTGCCACTTGCCGCCAGGACCGGGAAACGGCTGTACGTAAATCTCTAGTCGGCCAGACTCATCCGACGAATAGGCCAGCCAGCGGCCATCGGGGGAAAATAATCCCCCGTATTCACTGAACGGCGTGCGGATGAGGGGCTGCGGCTTACGGGCCTCGGCCTCGACCCCACGGCCAGCCGGGGCAGGCGGGCCGGGGCCGCCATCGAGCCGCAACATCCAGATGTCCTCGCCGGTAGTGGGGCTCTGGTCGGTAAAGGCCAACAATTTCCCATCTGGCGACCAAGACGACGGAGCCTGGGCGTTCTCACCCGTAGTCAGGCGCTCTTCCACACCGGTCCCGTCCGTTGCCCTCCAAAACACGTTTCGAAAGCCTGCCCTGGCTCCCATGTAAGTAATGCGCTTCGCATCGGGCGTCCAGATGGGGGCATAAACGCCGCCACCCTCCGAGGTGAGCCGGGTCAGCGTGCCTCGCACCAGATCATAAATCCAGATCTGCGTCGTGTCCGATTCAATTGCAACGGCCACCTGGCGGCCATCCGGTGAGAGGGCTAGGTCCAGATAAGGGCGCGTAGGAGATGGGAGAGGTTCGACCTCTCCTTTGCGGTCCACCCAGACCAGCCGGCGCTCAAACTGGCGGGGACTGGCGGGGACGTATGCCAGCGATCCCACGGCAGAAAAGGAATATTCTGCGCCATGAGTAGCCACAGACTGCGTAACCCCTTCGGCAATGGTTACGGGAGCGTTGCCGGTAACCTCCAGGCGGGCCAGATCAAATGGGACGGCCAGGAGGGTCCCGGCTCGCTCGTAGACCAGGTGGCCTGTCCTGAGCGCAGCCGAAGGGCCGGTCGGTACAAAGCGACCTGTAAGCGCCCCCCGGACCACGACGCGTGATTCCCCTGTGTCTAATCTCAGCACCGCAGTGTGGAATTCATCCCACCCGCGGCCAGCCATGATCGTGAACAGCACTGCCTTGCCTCCCGGAAGAAACTGCGGCCAACGATGGCTGAGTTCGCTCTGGGCGGGGTCCAGGGTCGTGAGGACCTGCGGCGTTCCCCCGGCGGCGGAGACTCGCAAGAGGCCGGAACCATATGAGGAAGTGAAGACAATGGTGCCATCCGTTCCCCAACTGGCGCCACCATTGCCACTCGAGTCGCACAGGGTTTGGGGTGCACCGCCGGCAATCGAAACCTTCTTCAGCTTGCCGCCGGCAAAAAAGCCGATCCATTGGCTGTCCGGCGAGAAGAATGGAGACGCGGCGCCCTCCGTGCCGGGAAGGGGCTTGGCCTCCCGGCTATCCATGGCGCGCAGGAAAAGCTGCTGGACGTCGTTGCGGATCGCCACATAGACCAGGTGGCTCCCGTCCGGGGAAAGAGCCAAGGGAGGATATTCGCGGGCCGCCAGCCGATCGCCGGGCGGCAGCGCGATGGTCACGTGGGCAGGAGCCTGAGCAGTCGGCGGCGGGGCCTGCCGATTCCAGATCGCGAGGCCCACGAGCAGGGCCAAGACCACTGCCCCAAGCGCGGCCATCCATAAAGGAACCGCCTGCCGCAATCCCCTTGGCGCTAGCGCAACGACAGATGGCTGCGCGCCTGCCGGAGCTGCCAGAGCCTCTTCCATCTGAATCGCGATGTCGGCGGCATCGCGGAAGCGGCGCTTGGCGTCCTTCTCCAAACAACGGCG
>CAZPYZ010000683.1:0-1986 GCA_964590215.1 uncultured Dehalococcoidia bacterium
CTCGTCTAGGCGCTTGCGCCGACAACGACAACATTTTGTCGATACGGCTTCGGCAGGCGCCTAAGGGACTGCCCGGACTTCCAGGCCGTCCCCAGGGAAGTTGCGGTCGAGGGAGTATACGACTTCGGCCCTCGCGGCCCGTGCGGTCGCCCATAGGATGCCATCGGCGAAGGATACACGGGAGGAGGGCCGGCACAGCAGGAGACCCTCAATGGCCAACTCTGCGATGAGATCATGCAGGCGGACGTTTTCCCTGCGCACAAAGGCGATCAAGGCGTCTACCACCGCCTCCCGTGGCATCGGTAAACACGCGTGAGAACGTAGCCTGCCTCGGCCACCACCACTCCGGTCAAGAACAGTTCTTCCCCTGACTCGACGATGGCCAGCGCTTGCTGGTACAACGCGGGCGGATCACTGGTGAGATAACGGACCAGGATGTCGGTATCGACAAAGCCACTCATTCTGCCGGTGGCTCAGAACCGAATCGCTCCTTTGCCGCCACCTCCCATGCTCGTTCACGCGATTCTTGCCATTTCTCCTCCGGGATGGTCATTCCGTGCAGAAAGGGAGCAAGGACCCCGCCCAGTGACTTGTCGCTTGGAGGCACGAAAAAGAGTTCAACATGGTCGTCAACCAGACGTTGCAGAGCCAGCCAGCCTGGGCCGACGCCCAGACGGTCCCGAATCTCCTTCGAAATAACCACCTGTCCCTTAGGTCCCACTCGTCCCATATGGTATAACTCCTCATGCTATTTCCTACCAGACCAATCATTACAGCCCCAGCAGTGAGCCAGTAGGGACACAGAGCCCCAGGGAGCATACGACGCCGCTTCATGACACGGCGGTGGCTGAGCTGCGCCACAGGTAGGACCCGACATACATTGCCCCAAGCCCCGACCGTCGGGCGGACAGCGAACAATTCCCACCCAGCATCAAGCCCATGGTCATGGAGGTGTACACCGTCCGGGGTGGCGCACGCTACGGGCACTCCCTTACGGTCGTGGCTGGGATCCCCCGTGCCCTTGGCTTGAGGTCTGGCGTCGTCTTGGTCTACAGCCGCTCTTCCGCCACAAACAGTTCCGAGGGGAATAGCTCCTCCAGAGGCTGTTTGGCCGGGGTGAGGCCCTGCTCCAGGGAGATGGACTGGACCATGTCGATGGCCTTCGCGTTGGCCTTGATGCCGTAGGGGAAGGGGTCTGGGCCGAAGACTTCGTAAACCTGCTCCCGCAGCAGGTTCCCGAAGACCAGCAGGGTCGGCGCCTGCTGGGCCAGCCGTTGGATCGCGATCTGCTTGGACTTCTCAAAGGCTTCCAGGAGGCTGGCCGCGACCCACGGATGCTTCTCCACGATGCTCTCCCTGACCACGGTGCAATGGTGAGGCGGGTAGATGCCGTTCTTCTTGTAGTAGCGCATCGCCTCCGCCTTCGGATCCGAGAAGAGCAAGCCAAAGTCCGGGTTCCCCCGCACGCTGGCTGTGGCTTTGCGGTCGACGGTGGACTCTGTGAGGGTCCCCCACCCCATCGCCGCGTCGATGGCGCCCCACAGGAAGAGGTCCGGGAACGCGGCGTCTGCGTACTCCAGCTTTACTCCTGGCGGCAGCTTGGTGCCGCTGGCTCCCAGGTGGCTGAAGTGCTGGCCCCGGGTCTGGACCCAGGTAACATCCTCCTGCCCGACCCCGAACTCATGCTGGAGCACCCCCCGGATCCACAACGCCGCGGTCTGCTGGTAGTCCATGAGGGCAAAACGCTTCCCCTTCAGGTCCTCGGGGTGGTTCTGCCGCACTGACTTCTTGTTGATGACCACATTGGTGTAGGAGAAGTTGCGGTTGTGGAAGACCGGCAGCAGGCGGTAGGGAAGGGACTTCGCGCGTTCTACGAGGAAGGAGGAGAAGGAGAACTCGGAGACATCGTAGCGGTGGAACTTGATCTGGTCATAGAAGACCTGGGGAACCGCGCCGGGCATCCCCTGGTACTCCAGGGTGATTCCT
>CAZPYZ010000683.1:1996-2393 GCA_964590215.1 uncultured Dehalococcoidia bacterium
GCAAAAGAGAGGACGAGGTCGGTGGTCACGGCGGGCCTCCCGGGTCAAGGGTGCTGGCCGCCTCACGATACGGCGGCTGGGCCATCAGGAGCAAGCCCGCCACCAGCACGTGGCACACCACCAGCGCGAGCAGAAAGCCGGTGTAGCTGCCGGAAAGGTCGAAGGCGAGGGACCCCACCAGGGGCCCTACGCCAAGGCTGACATAGCTGACAGGGCCCATGATGCCGCGGATGGCGCCGAAGGAGGCCCGGCCAAAGTAGCGGGCCAGAATCAGCGTCAGCAGGGAACCCTCGCCCCGGGCGGTGATGCCGTAGTAGCCGCTGAGCAAGATGGCCAGCGCGTCGCTCCGTCCGAAGATGAACAATGCGGCGCCTACCGCGCCCAGCAAGGTGGCTGC
>CAZPYZ010000684.1:0-2392 GCA_964590215.1 uncultured Dehalococcoidia bacterium
GAGACCGAATACGACCTCTGGGTGGACGACGCGCTCGCGGTCGCCGGTCCCAACCCCTACGGCTTCATCCCCTACGTCATCTTCGCCAACATCCGGGACCCCAAACAGTTCTGGGGCAGGTCGGACATCGAGCGTCTGCAGGACGTGCAGCGTGAGCTCAACCGCGAGCTTTCGACGCTGTCCCAGATCATGGAGCTGTCCGGCAACCCCATCGCGGTCTTGGAGAACGTCGACAAGGCCGAGGACATCGCCATCGGTCCGGGCGCGGTCTGGGAGCTGCCCGAGCACGCCAAAGCGTACATCCTGGACCTGCTGGCCCGGGGCGGTGTCCGCCTCCACGTGGACTACGTCCAGCTCCTCTACCGCGCCCTGCACGACCTGGCTCAAACGCCCCGGTCCGCCTTCGGCGACCTGGGCCGGAGCATCTCCGGCGTGGCGATGGAGCTGGACATGGGGCCGTTGACGCGGCAGGTCAAGCGCAAGCGCCTCACCCGCCAGGCGGCCTACCGGCGACGCACCGAGCTGGCCCTGCGGCTGCTGCAGGCCCACGGCCGGCTCGACCCCAGCCCCTACACCGTCGTGGTCACCTGGGGGGACATCTTGCCACGGGACCCGGCCCAGGAGACCAACCGTTTCATAGAGCAGGTGCACGCGGGGCTAACCAGCCACACCGGCGCCATGGCCGCCCTGGGCCAGCGCGACCCCGAGGAGGAATGGATGAAAGCCAAGCAGGAGCAGGCCGAGTGGCTCAATGTGGCGTTCGCCTCAGGCGGACCCTCGCCTATGGGAATGGAGGGACCGCCTTAGGCGGGCCTCACCCTGCCCGGCCGGGCCAGAACGGACCCCAGTAAAGGAGGAGCTCATCCATGGAAGACCAGAACACAATGGAGGGACAGGCACTCCTGCCTGTCCGCTCGGCGCAGCCGGGCCAGAGCCAAGAGCCTGCCCTGAAGGAGGGCCAGGGTGAGGGTGACTCAGGACTCACCCCTCAGGACTCAGGACTCGCAGCCCTCCAATCCACTATCGCCTCCCTCACCGCCGATCTGGAGACCGAGCGGTCCGGCCATGCGGCCAGCCGGGACCAACTGGCGGCCGCGAGCCAGCAGTTGGAACAGTCCCAGGCCGCCCTCACCGCCGCTGCGGCTCGTTACCGCGACGCCCTTCTGGCCAGCAACCCCGCCATCCCCCCTGAGCTGCTGACCGGCGATTCGATTGACGCCGTAGACGCGTCCCTGGAGGCGGCCAGAACCATCGTCCAGTCCGTCATCGCCCGCGCCCAGCCAGCCGCCCATGGGGCACAACCGCCCTCGGCTGTGCCCGTCCCCGCCGGCGCCCCCGTCCGCGCCGGCCCCGACACCAGCGCCATGTCCCCCACCGAGAAGATCCGCTATGCCCTCGCGACCGAACGGCACCCGTAGGGGCGTATTGCATACGCCCTCCTGGTCCCCAACTCTCGTAGCGCGGGGCGTATTGCATATGCTCTCCCGCTCCCCGACCCTCGTAGCGCGGGGGCTTGTCCCCCGCGGGGCTGGGTGGGGCAGCCCCTACCCAATCTCTGCGTCCTCCGCGCTCTCTGTGGTTTACAGGGAGAAGCGTCCTCTGTGCTCTCTGTGTCCTCTGTGGTGAAAACCGAAAGGAGTTAACCCATGGCCCTCACCCTCGCCGAAGCCGAAAAGCTCTCCAACGACGTCCTGCTGCAAGGCGTCATCGAGACCATCATCAAGAACAAGCCCCTCCTGGAGTTCCTGCCTTTTGTCCCCATCACCGGCAATGGCCTGACCTACAACCAGGAGAACGCCGCCGCCACCGCCGCCTTCTTCGCCGTCGGCGGCACCTGGACCGAGTCCACCCCCACCTTCACCCAGCAGACCGCCAAGCTGGTCATCTGCGGTGGCGACGCCGACGTGGACAACTTCCTCGCGCGCACCCGCTCTAACATCCAGGACCTGGAGGCCGCGGTCATCCAGCTCAAGGCCAAGGCCGTCGCCGACAAGATCGAAGACACCCTGGTCAACGGCGACACCGGGTCAGACGCCAACAGCTTCGACGGCCTGGACAAGCTCATCGGCGCCGGCGCCCAGCAGATCTCCATGGGGACCAACGGCGCCACCCTCACCCTGGCCAAGCTGGACGAGCTTATCGACACCGTCCTGGGCGGCAAACCCGAGATGCTGCTCATGAGCAAGCGCTCACGCCGCACCCTCAACAGCCTGTTCCGGGCCTCCGGCTCCGGCGTCCTTCCCATCGAGCGAACGGAGTTCGGCAACTTCGTGGAGATGTACAACGGCATCCCCGTGGTCTACTCCGACTACATCTCCGACGCCAAGACCGTGGGCGCCAGCACCGACTGCAGCACCATCTACGCCTTCCAGATGGGCGAGGGCGCCTACGC
>CAZPYZ010000685.1:0-2389 GCA_964590215.1 uncultured Dehalococcoidia bacterium
AGCTGGAAGGGTTCCTGACCCCCTATCCGGCAGGGTTCCTGACCCCTTAGCCCCTTTCGCTCGGAGCTCGCGGAGCCTCCGCCCGGCGTCCTGTCTGGCCGCCTCCGGCGCCGACGGCAGAGCCCTCACCCGCTCGAACCCCGCCGCAGCCTCTTCCAGCCGCCCCAAGGCCTCCAGAGCCAGCGCGCGATTGTAGAGGGCCAGGATAAAGTCGGGGTACTGCGTGAGGACGACCTCGGCCTCCGCCAGCCCTTCCTCATACCGGCCCTGCTCCAGCAGGAGGCGGCTCAGCCTGCTTCGCAGCTCCGGATCCTTGGGGGTGGAAACCAGCGCCTCGCGCCAGGTCTCCTTGGCCTCGTCGTACTGCCCCAGCTTGGCATAGACCAGGCCAAGGTTGTAACGCGGAAGGCTCCACCGCGGATTGGCCGCCACCGCCATCTTCAGAGCTTTCAGGGCCTCCCCTGTCCGCCCCAACTCGAACAGGATGCTTCCGAGATTGGTGCCGAATCCCGCCTCGGTGGTCAGGTAATCGGGATACAGCCCGAGCGCGGTTTGGAAAGCGGCCAAGGCCTGTTTCCGCCCATCTTGAGTTTTTCTCTCCATGAGCGCGTGGCCCAACAGGAAATGGGCCTTGGCGTTTCCGGGCACGACCTGCACCGCGCTCCGAAACAGAGTCTCGTTGTTCGCCCAGTCCTGGGTCCGTACGACCGTGCGCAGGGTCAGCGCCAGACAGATCAGGACGATAAGAAGAAGTGACGAGTGACGAGTGACGGGTGACAAGTGACGAGTGACAAGTGACAGGTGACGGGTGACGGGTGACAAGTGACGAGTGACAAGTGACGCTGAGGGCTGAGCGCTGACGGCTGACCCCTGACGGCTGACCGCTGACTGCTGAACGTCGCACGTCGCACGTCGAACCAGAAACCTCTCATATCCTAATCCGGCCAGGAGGCAGAGCCCGCCGAGGGGCAGGTAAAACAGCCGTTCCGCCAGCGGCGTTCCCACCGACACGAGCACGTTGGCCACGGGCGCGAAGCTCAGGACCGTCACCCCGACCGCGAAGCTGATCCGGCGGTCCCGACGGAAGGCCCAGACCGCCAAAGCCAGCAATCCCCCCCAGGCCCCCGCCGCCCACAGAACCCCCGGATCCAACACCGACTCGGCCGGTGGAATCGCGTTGTAGGAGTAATCCACCGCCAAGGCGGAGGGCCAGACCGTCAGCCACAGATACCGTCCCGCCAGCTTGAGGATGCTCAGTACCCACACCACTCCACCGGCATGCTCGAGAGGATTCTCCAGGAAACGATAGAGCGGGGGGCGAAGCCCGCCAAGAATGGCGACCCGCGCGAGCAAGTAGGCGCCCAGGACGAGGGCGTAGCTGCCGTACCGGACGTAGACAGCGCGCTGCCGGCCCGGCCAGGTCTGATCACGTATGGCCCCCTGCCCCTCACATACATCATAAAGGACGACGAGTGCGGGCAGCACCACCGCCTGTTCCTTGGACAGCAGTCCCCAAACGAAGGCGGCCAGCGCCCACCCCCGATGCCCGCGGATGGCGCACCACAGCCCGGTAAGCACACCGAGCGCCATCAGCAACTCCGGCCGAGCGACCACCCAGGCGACGGCTTCGGTATGCAGCGGGTGGACGGCGAACAGGGCCGCGGCGAGCAACGCCGCCCCGGCCGACAGGCCCACCTCCAGCGCCACCATGTACAGCAGGCCGCTCACGGCGGCGTGCAGGAGCAGATTGACCAGATGATATCCGAGAGGGTAGCGCCCCCCGACCGTGAAGTTCAACACGTAGCTGACGGCCGCCAGCGGGCGATAACGCCCGTCCCTCGGGCCGCCCGTTCCCCCACCTGACGGAACACGCCCAAGCTGCTGTTCGGTCCCCTCCCACCATTCGCTGACAAAGAGCTGCGGGATTGAGTCGAGCCGTTCGAGTCGCTCGTTCTGCTCGATCAGAATTCGGTCGTCATAGACAAAGTCGTTGCCGAGCGTCGGCGCATAGGCCACGCCCACGAGCACGGCCAGGAGGGCCAGGACCGCCAAGCGGGAGTTCGACGCGCGACGTGCGAGGGGCGAGGGGCGAGAGGCGAGGTGCGAGAGGCGACGTTCGGGGGTCATGGTGCGAGGTTCATAATAAGAGAAAGGCGTGCGAGGTGCGACGTTCCCCTTCAAGGCAAAAGGTAAAAGGTAAAAGTGAAGAGGCCGATCCCCTTTTGCCTTTTTACTTTTTCCTTTTTACTTTTGCCTTGTCAACAGCCGGCCAGCCCGGGCATGCACGGGCGCGCGCCGGAGGGGTCACTTCCGGATAGGGGGTCAGGAACCCTTCCGGATAAGGTTCCTGACCCCTTAGTCCGAAGGCTGCCGGATAGGGGGTCAGGAA
>CAZPYZ010000686.1:0-2372 GCA_964590215.1 uncultured Dehalococcoidia bacterium
CGTCGGCGCCGGGTCCATCAGGTCCCACGTGTCCGGAAGGCCGGGATCGTCGAGCTGGAGGATGAATCCCGCTTCAACGATCGCCTTGTACTCCTCGCGCAGCGCGTCACCGAGGGCGAAGAGGTACGCTTCGTCGCTCCTGTAGTAGTGATTGCGGCCTCGCGCGAAGCTTCCCGGGGCCACCGCGGTCATGAAGGCGTCCGCCACCTTTACGCCGCGGAGCGCCGCCCTGAGGTTTTCAATGTTGGCCTTCACCGCCTCCTGCCCTTTGTATGTGATCGGAGCCGTAAATCTGGGCAGAGGGCCCATCGCCGCGAATTGCACGGTGCGGAAGTAGTCTTGATAGAAATCCGCGAACCGCACCCAGTCCCGTCGATTGACGCTGGACTTGAGCCTGGCCGCGCCCGGCGACAGAGGGAGGTCCCCGGTGTCGACGCCTCCCGCTTCCCATCCGCCGAGACGCTGATACGCGTAGCTCTGCCAGGCTCCGTAATCCGCCGGCCCGCGTGCCGCCTTGGCGAACTCACCGTCGTCCACAATGTCAACGCCGGCCTCAGCCTGCTTTCGCACCACGTCCGCCACGGCCGACCCGAGTCGCGCTTCCAGGACGTCGGCGGGCGCGTTCGCCTGGAACATTTCGATCAGATCGTTCGGCCGCGGCAGGCTGCCTGCATGGGTGGTGAGGATGCGGTCGGTGCTGCGTTTCATGGTCTATGCGTTGGACCAGTTGAACTTGTAATAGATCCAGTTCGTCCTCTCGGCGGCCACCGAGAGCCCGGCCGCCTCGGCTCGGAACGAGCCCTGGCCGCACTCTCCCTTCTTCCAGATGAAGCCGTTGGGCAGGTGGATGTCCGCGCGGTGTTCATCGCCCGTCACGGGGTTCTTGAAGGCATCGCCGCGGCCCTCGCCGACCCCCTCGGCCCGGAAGGTGCTTTTCCTACCTCTGCCCTTGATTCTGATCTTGGCCTTCACCAGGCCGACGACCTCGGCCGAGGGTCCCAGGATCTCCCACGGCATGCCCCCCAGCTTGCCGGTAAAGATCTGGGCCAGCGCATCCACCTGCTGGTGCGTGGTGGCCGGATCCACGACGAAGGCGACCTTTCCGTTCCCCTCGTGGATCGCCTTCGGCCAGGCGTAGATTCCGGCGCATTTCACGCCGGCGAGGTCCACATCACCGCACGTTCCGCCGGTGATGTTGAGGCCGACGAAGGCACGGCAGCTTCCGTCTTTGGAATTCGGGAACCCTCCGAAGTTGCAGCCGCAGCCGAAATCACAGTTGCAGAACTCGTAACCGCGCCCCTTGAGCTGCCATCGAGTGGCCGTTGTCATGGTCCGTCCTCCTTGCGGGTGGAAAAGGCACCCGTTTCCGGTCGGGAAATATTCGGGTCGAGCTGTTGTCCCCCTGACGGATCGTCGCCTCGCCCCTGACGGCGACGGCTCAGTCCTGGCGCACTGCCACGATCTGCAGCGTGATGTTGACGCGCTCCCCCAGGTACGTGCCGCCGGTCTCGACCGCGGCGTTCCACGTGAGGCCCCACTGGCCGCGGTCGATCCCGGTCTCGGCGCGGAAGTGCGCGGTCATCTTCCCGCTGAACGGGCTCTTCACCTGGCCGAGGAACCGCGTATCGAGCGTGACAGGGTGCGTCTGCCCGTGCATCGTGAGATCGCCGGCCACCTTCCAGCGGGTTGTCTCCACCGGTTCCACGCGCGTGCTCCGGAACGAGATCGCGGGGTGATCCTTGGCGCCAAAAAAGTCGTCGTCCATGAGGCGGCCGAGGAGCCGCTCGTTGGTGACCTCGATGCTCGACACCGGGATCGAGGCGGTGACCGACGCCCGGGCGGGATCCGCCGGATCGAACACGAGCGTCCCCTCGAGGGTGCGGAAGCCGGTGCGGTAGATCGAGAGCCCCATTAACGCCAGCGAGAACTCGACGCTGGAGTGTGTGGTGTCCAGGGTCCAGATGGGCCCGGTAGCGCTCATGTCTCCTCTCCCGTCTTCATCGTTCGGGTGCTCAGCAGTGCCTGCAGGGCGGGTAGTCGCGCGTGTAGAGCGGAAGCTTCAGGTACTCCTCGGGGTTGTATTTCCAGAACTGGGAGACCGCGGGGAAGGTGTGGATGACCGTGTTCTGGAGCTTCCCCCCCACCCGCTCCACCTTGCGCACGTAGATGTTCTGCACCGGATTCCCGTAGCTGTCCACGCTGATGGGCCCCCGGGGCGCATCCTTGATCTCCACTTTCCTGAGCGTGGCCAGAAACCGCTCCCGGTCCTCCACCTTCCCCCCGATGGCCTTGATGGCCTCCACGATCCAGCGGGCGTTGGTGTAGGAAAGTTCGGCGCCGTGAGATGGAACCTTGCCGGCCTTCTGCTCGAA
>CAZPYZ010000687.1:0-2364 GCA_964590215.1 uncultured Dehalococcoidia bacterium
AGAACTGGTGCTGCCCGGTGTAGAATCTCATCGAGGTCTCCTCCTTTGTGGGGTGAGGTGTGTGTCACAGCCACCGTACCCCGAAGGGCCACGGAGGCGGAGGCCTTGATGAGGATCATCGCAGTGCAGCGGGCCGCCGGCTCGCGTTGCTCGCCGGTCGGCCGCTGACCGCCCCGTTGGGCGTCACGGCAGTGCTCGCGTTCCTTGGAGCCGAGGTCGCCGCCAGTCAAGAACGCGGAAAAGTCCTTGCCCGGCGCTGCCGAATGGCCTTTCATGGGCATTCCAACAGCGTGGATTCTCGGTCAGGCCAGGTCCCAAGGCGAGGTTGCGATAGGACGATAGGGTGGCCGCAAGATTCTATCAGCTAGATTGTTCATGGTTGAACAAGAGGAGGGGCGATGGCGACATATGTGCTTGTTCACGGTGCATGGCAGGGCGCGTCCACCTGGGCCTTTGTCGAGGAGGGCCTACGCGCCAACGGTCATAAGGTCCACACTCCGACCATGTCGGGCGCGGGCATTCGGCGATACGAGCTGAGACCCGAGATCACGCTGGAGATGCATGTCAAGGACGTGCTGGGCGTGCTCGAGTTCGAGGATTTGCGAGACGTGATCCTCGTCGGACACAGCTATGGAGGGATGATCATTACCTCCGTGGCCGAACACGCGGCGGAGCGCCTGGCCACCCTGGTGTATGTCGATGCGTTTGTACCCAGGGACGGGCAGTCCGCCTTCGAGTGCTTCCCGCCGTGGCTGGCAGACGCTCTCGTTCAGCAAGCCGATGAAATGGGGGACGGGTGGAGATTGCCGGGCTTCGAAGGGCGGCTTGATCTTTGGGCACTGAAGGATGGGGCACACCGGGATTTCGTGCGGAGCAAACTAACGGACTTTGCCATCTCCTGCTTCAAGAGCCCCGCCAGACTTCCGACCAACGCCGCGGCCAGAATCAAGCGCGCCTTCATCGCGTGTAATACCGAAGGCTACCGGCTCGCGGAAGTATTCGAGCCGTTTGCCGCCCAGGCGCGTCGCGAGGGCTGGCCGTACATAGCCCTCCCGACAGGCCATGATTGCCACGTCGAAGCGGCGGACAAGTGCGTTTCCTTCCTGTTGGACTTGGCAAGGGACTAACCGGACTGGCTGCCTTGCGGGCAGATCCGCCTCTCTTGGCCGGATACGTTGCGCACCCGTCTCCCTCAACGCGGCTCGCAGAGCGGCTGATCAAGTGGTTAAGGCAAGCAGGTTCGTATCCGCGGATTCGAAGAGTGGCGGATTGGCGAGGATGGCCTGGTCGCTGAATCGCTCGGCAACTTCGACGCTGCCGAGTACCAGCGTCAGGTCGAGCACGGAGTGAATAGCAAGCGACCAAAGGAGTCCTGAGAGATGCCTATTCCGCGGCGTGACGCCCAACCCGTCGATGCACCGGACCCGCTACAGCGGGCTTCGCCCGCTTTCGCGAGCCGGTGATCTCTAGCGTTAGGCTCTGGATGGCGCAATGACCGACAAAGCATCGCGGGTCCAAATCAACTAGAGAGGAAGGATGCTTGCCATGACGACCTTCATCCGAACTGTCCCACTGGAGGAAGCCACCGGCACACTGCGCGAGATGTACGAAGAGGACCTGAGAGCTCACGGCCGCGTGCGCGGTGGGACCAGCCTGCTCAGCTTGCGGCCGGTCGCTGCCGCGGCCTGGCGCACGTTGGACCGCTCGCTGCAAAGCACCATGAATCCCCGTCACTATGAGTTGGCTACTATCGTCGCGGCCTCCCGCGTCCAGTGCACCCCCTGAACCCTGTCCCACGGAGCGGTGCTCCGTACAAAGTTCTACAGCGCCGAGCAGGTTGAGGCTATCGTCCGCGACTACCGGACCGCTGGCCTGGAGCCTGCCGAGGTTGCCCTCATGGCTTTCGCGGAGAAGGTCACGCTTCACGCGTACGAGGTGACCGAGGAGGACATCGATGGCCTCCGAGCACACGGCTTCTCTGACACTGACATCCTTGACATCGCGCTGACTGCTGCTTCGCGCAGCTTCTTTTCCAAAATGACCAACGCGCTGGGTTTCAGGCCACCCGCGTTTTGGCTCAAGGAAATGGAGGGATTGTTGGGCCCGGGCGGTTACAAGGCCCTGACGGTTGGACGAGCGTACGACCTGGCGGACCCCGCACAGTGAGCCGGCGCCAGAAGGGAAGGCCGACATCATGTCCGCGCTGCACCGGGCCAAGAAACAGATGTTCCGCCAAGATGCTCGGCCATTTTGAGCCGCCTAACAGCAGGCTCGAGCGGTCCGGCTGCGCCGGCCGCTCAGCCTGATCGTTGGCGGATAGAGATGACAGCACCCTCTTTGAAGCTTGGCTTAGCGCTGGTTCTG
>CAZPYZ010000688.1:0-2359 GCA_964590215.1 uncultured Dehalococcoidia bacterium
AGCCGCAGCAGATCATGGCGTTGTGCCCGCCCCCGATGATGATCCCGTCGTACACCTGGCCTTTCCGCATGGCTTTCCTCCGGGCCTCCTCACTTCGTTCGGCAGTTCGGCTGTTCGGCAGTTCGGCCGTTCACATCCCGAAGCATGACCGAGATGGAATGTAGGGGAGGCAGCTTGCCTGCCTCCCGTCGAGGCCCACCAAAGCCGGGGGGCACCAAGTTGGCCCCCCTACGTCGCGTTCTGTAGGGCGAGGCTCGCCCGACCCCTCAATAGCGCGACCTTCTCATTCAGGTCAACAAGTGCCTGGAGCCCCCGTCGTTCCTCTTCGGAAAGTTGACCCTCGTTGTTCTTGTCCATCAGCCTCTCGAGGGCCTCCTGAGTAGTCGATGGGAACTCAAATTGTGCTACCTCTTCGAGTAATTCGAGTGGTATCTCCACAGTTCGGCTCATCTCTATCCTCCGAAGCCTTGAGTCGTCAGCCCTTAGCCTTCGGCTCGTGAAACCCTGTCCCGTGTCTTCAGTGCCTCATCGATCTCGTAATCTTCCGAGGCGTCAGCCTCACCCGTGATGCACGCAAAACACGCATAATGACTCACGGCACTGCCGATGGCCCAGATCGGCTCGCCACAGTCACATTGCGCCCCCGCCTGCTTGGCCGCCACAGCCTCGCGAAGCCGCCGCCGGAATTCCTTATTGTCCTCGACCGGGTTGACGGCCAGATGGCGCCGGACATAATCCTCGAAGCTGATAGGCGTGAACACCGCGATCTCGACTTCCGATCCCCCCGAACATCAAGTTACATCCGAACGTCCGAACTGCCGAACCGCCGAACGGTGTCTAGCGCTTCGCCCACCAGCGCTTTGCTTTCAGGTCCGCCGCCAGCACTTCGGCGCAGGCCATGGCCGGCGCCGGGCTGAGGCCGGCCCCGGGGGGCATGCTGGCCCCGGCCAGGTACAGGCCGGCGATGGGCGTGCGGTAGCTGGCCAGTTCGGGCAGCGGCCGGAAGGCGCCGAGCTGGCCGCCCCCGTTGCGCCCGCCGAAGAGGCCCACGGCCAGGTTCGTCCACTTGGCCACGATGTCGTCCGGCGTCATGGCCGTGGCCCCCATGATGTTCTCGTGGCTCAGGTTGGGCACGTAGCGACGCAGCCGGTCGATGCACGCGGTCATGTAGGCCTCGCGCTCGTCCTTCCACTCGCGGCCGCGGAGGCTGCGCGGAACCACCTGCCAGAGGAGGGCCGTGTGGTGGCCGGGGACGGCCTGGCTCGGGTCGTGCACGCTGGGGAAGCTCGCGAACATCCCCGCCCGCGTGGGCAGCTCGCCCCGGCGCACCTCGTCCCAGAGGGCCGCATGGTCTGCTACGCTCTCCAGGCCGATGCCGTACCGGTAGGACTGGTTCACGTCCGGGTTCACGCCTGCGGCTTGGAAGCGCGGCCCGGCCTTCAGGGCCAGGTGCACGGTGAAGAGGGAGAACTCGTCCGGCCGGAAGCGGGCCAGGCGCTCCAGCAGCTCCGCCTTCACGTGCCGGTCACCGGCCAGGCGGAAGGTGCCGGGCGGGTCGATGGTGCTCGCCACGGCGCGGCCGTACATCCGCCGGCCGCCCAGCAGCTCCACCCCCACGGCCCGCCCCTTCTCCACCAGGATCTGGGTGACCTCGGTCATGTCCCAGATATCGCCGCCGCGCTTCAAGATGGCCGTCCACATGCCCTGGGCCATCTCGTGCGACCCCTCGTGGACGAGCTGGCCCTGGCCGGCCTGGGCGATGGCGAAGGCCACGAAGTGACCGGTCCCCGAGTAGTCGTAGGCGATCCCTCGCGGGATCAGCAGGTGGTGGAGGATCAGAGATTTCACCACCTCGCTCTCGAACAGCTCGTCCAGCACCTCGCCGGGGCTCATGAGCGAGAGCCGGGCCAGGTCGCCAGACTTGGGCGGGGCCGGCCTGGAGGGACAGCGCAGCGCCGCCCCGCTGAACTCTGGCATCTCCGCCGACGCGGCGCGGTGCAGCCGCTGCCACACCTGAGCGTCCTTCCGGGAGAACACCGTGATGCTTTCCAGCGTGCGCTTCAAATCCTTATAGATCACCAGCGCTCGGCCATCCCCCAGCGGGAGGGCGGACTGGACCTCGGGATGGACGAAGCTGATATTCACGTCTTCCAGATCCAGCTCCTTATGGAACGGCAGCAGGTTCAGGGTATCGAAGACATAGTGACCCGTGTTGTGCCAAAAACCTGTGATGGTCGGCTCCTCGCTGGCCAGCCCCCCGCCCGACTCCAGGCGGCGCTCCAACACCATCACCTTGAGGCCAGATTTGAGCAGGTAATTGGCCAAAGTCAACCCGTTCAGCCCGGCCCCGATGACCAAT
>CAZPYZ010000689.1:0-2357 GCA_964590215.1 uncultured Dehalococcoidia bacterium
GGCGCAGGGCGCTCATGGCCGCCTCTGTGCCGGAGTTGACAAACCGGAGCATCTCCACGCTCGGGATGGCGCCGATGACCAGGCGGGCCAGCTCCACTTCCAGCTCCGTGGGGGCGCCGTAGCTGGTGCCCCGCTCGACCGCCGCTTTGAGGGCCGCGATGACACGGGGGTGAGCGTGGCCGGCGATGAGGGGCCCCCAGGAACCCAGGTAATCGATGTACTCGTTCCCGTCGGCGTCCCAGACTCGCGATCCGTTGCCCCGTTCAATGAACAGGGGCTGGCCGCCCACCGCCCTGAAGGCACGGACGGGGCTGCTCACGCCGCCGGGAAGGAGCCGTTGGGCTTCAGCGAAGAGCGTTTGCGAACGGGCCCGGATCATACCACTGCCCTTTCCTGTCAGTTCAGCCCCTAAAATCCGCTCAGATCTCGATAGGTCCGCTCGGTCCTACGAAGTACCGTTACGACTTCAACCTGTTGCTGTTTGTCATCGACTCGGTAAAGGATCCGATAGCTACCAATACGAATTCGGTAGCCATCGTCAGTGCCCCTCAACTTTTGACAACCCGGCGGTCGAGGATCTGAGGCCAGGGATTCGATAGCCGCAATTACCCGTCCATAGTCTCGCGGAGCCAGAGCATCCAGCTGTCTCCCGACCCGACTGCTGCCGTGTTTTATTTCGTACGGCGGGCTCGCTGCCGTTTATACTCCTCCAAGGTAATCTTTTCCGTATCAGGTACTAACATGGCCTCCTTCATGGCGAGGAGCCCTTCCGGTTCCAATTCTTCTCCGATCTGTAGAATCAGCTTGTTGGCCTTCCTGATTCGCCTGAGCGTCGGAGCAGCCCACTCCTCAGCTGTTGAGGGATTCCTGGATTTGAGGATAGGGAAGAAAAGTCGCAAAAAATGGATCAGAATCATCAGCAGGTAGTGCACAACGGCAAGCAATGTATCACGGTCGAAGTACGGACCGAGCCTCAACGTTGCTTCTACCGGAGGAACTAGGATGTATAGCCCTGGAGAACGGGGGTGCGTAAACACGCTCAAGTCTCGGTACTTGTCCAGCCACCAGGTTGCGAACTCGTCCCCTTCCGCGCGGGCCATGGCACTGAAGTTGAACTGCTCCTCTTTACCCTCGAAAAGCCGTCGCACCAGCGCCGGGTCTTTGTCGCATCTGTAGCAAACGAGCAAGTCCTCCAGGCTGGACCGAACCAACATCACCGCCTGACTGTAATAGCCAACTTGGACCAACTCATGGGCGCTCCTAAGGCTGTTGAAGCTTCGGATACTATACAGTGACTGGACGCAGTGAGCTCCGTATTGTTCGAGGTCGAAGGTCACACTCCCCAGTCGGCTGAAGCCGTCCAGCAGACTACCCAGCAGGACCTCGACCGCCCGCAGCTCACGTCCGCAGGCCTGCCGGCTGTCTTTCTTGACCTGCCGTTCGCCTTCGTCCAGGGTCGGCCAAGCTTTGTTCGTCATGCCCTTAGCGCTCCCTCAGCCACCGGGCCATCTCCTTGGCGTGGTACGTGATGATGATGTCAGCTCCCGCCCGCTTGATGCCCGTGAGGACCTCGGTGATAATCCTTTGCTCGTCGATCCACCCGTTCTGGGCTGCGGCCTTGACCATGGCGTATTCGGCGCTGACGTTGTACGCGGCGAGCGGGTGGTCGAAGCGCTCCCGGGCCCTGGTGATGACGTCCAGGTAGGCGAGCGCTGGCTTCACCATGACGATGTCCGCTCCCTCCTGGATATCTGCCTCGATCTCCCGCAGGGCCTCCCTCACGTTGGGCGGGTCCATCTGGTAGGAGCGGCGGTCGCCGAACTGTGGGGCCGAGTCCGCAGCCTCTCGGAAGGGCCCGTAGAAGGCGGAGGCGTACTTGGCCGAGTAGGCCATGATGGGGGTGTTGGCGTAGCCCTCAGCATCCAGCAGGGCCCTTATCGCGGCGACGCGGCCATCCATCATGTCCGAGGGAGCGACGAGATCCGCTCCAGCCTCGGCATGGGAGAGGGCGGTTCTAGCGATGAGCCCCAGGCTCTGGTCGTTGTCCACGGAGCCATCGGGGAGGACCACGCCGCAGTGGCCGTGGCTGGTGTACTCGCAGAGGCAGACGTCGGTGACGACCAGGAGGTCGGGCACTGCGTCCTTGAGGGCCCGGACGGCCTGCTGGACGATGCCATCGGGGGCGTAGGCCTCAGAGCCGGCCTCGTCCTTCTGGGCGGGCAAGCCAAACAGGAGCACCGCGGGAATGCCGAGGCCCCGCACCTCTTTCCCTTCGCTGGGGAGCTGGTCGGTGGAGAGGTGGTAGACGCCGGGCATGGAGGGGATCTCGACGCGGACATCCCTGCCATGAGTGACGA
>CAZPYZ010000690.1:0-2357 GCA_964590215.1 uncultured Dehalococcoidia bacterium
CGGTATCGAGAGATCGGCTCCGAAGAGGAGGATCCCCGCGCCCAGAGTGAGCAGGTTCTCATCCTCCATGTCCTCGCGGGCGTTGTAGATCTCCAGCCCCGTCATCCCGCGCATCGCCGGATCTTTCCATCCGCTGCGCCGGGTGAATGGGTGCGCGATGAAGCCCAGCCCGCCGGCGGCGTGCACCGCCTCGATCGTCCGGGCGCCCGCCTGGTAGGGTTGGACCTCCTCCGGAAGCCGAAGGCCCAGGTAATGCCCGCCGCGCGTGGAGATCTCCTCGTCGCACAGCAGGAGCACTCCCTCGCGGGCACCCTGCTTCCCCTCCGCGCGTCCGCGCAGGGTGTCGTGGTCGGTCAGCAGAACAAAAGCCAGCCCCTGCCGGGCGGCGATGCGGGCGATCGCCTCGGGCGGAAGCCGGCCGTCGGAGTAGGTGCTGTGGACGTGGATGGCGCCCACGATCTCACGAAACTCCAGCGGGAAGGACGGCACCGCGCGGGAGGAGTAATGCGGAACCCGGGCCGATTCCAGCGGCAGGAACGCGCACCCGGGCAGAAGCAGAAGAGCAAGAACCCCCTTGAAAACCGTCATCGCGAGCCCCCGCCGATAGCGGGGGCGTGGCGATCTCGTCTAAGGAATGCCGTGTTGGGTATGGAAGTCGGTGTGGTCGGCGTCCTGCTGGGCCTGCTCAGCGGCCAGGGCGGCCGCCTGCTGATTCTGCCTGATTTGGAGATCGGCTTGGGCGTGATTGATCTGATCGTGGATCTGTTGCTCCTGACCTACCGGAAGGAGCGGGGCGCCCGGCGGGAAGACGACGTGAAAGGCGTCATGGGCCGACTCGAACTGCTGAAGTTGCTGAATCTGGTTCAGAAGGGTCGGATCCTGCGCCTGGTTGGCCTGAAAAGCCGCCAGGTCGGCCGCCTGCTGCCCATGGAAGTTGGTGTGCAACGCCGTCAGGTCCGGGCCTGCCGGCGCGGCCGGGCCAGCCGGACCAGCCGGGACAGCGGGTGACAGCACCGGAGCGGAAGAGACCCCATCCAGCAAGCCGCTTCCCGTGTCCAGCTGCGGGTCGAGGTTAGCCAGCTGCGTGGGGCCGGCCCCCGTCCCATCCGCGGCGGAGGCGAACTCACTGCCCGTGGGCGGCAGCGAAAACTGCAGCGGGCTGCCCAGGAACTGATCCGCCCCAACGTCGCGGTTAAACCAGAGGGGCAGTGGCTGCTCCGCCTGTAATAGATCCAGAATCTTTTTGTTTTTGAGGGACCCCTTGTCCCGAAGGTCCTCCAACTCCTTGGCCTTCTGCTCCAGGTACTCCTCGTGCTCTATCTGCTCCCTCGCACGCTCCGGAGAAACCCTCGGTGGCGGCTCGTCCCCGCCACCGTCAGCCCCTTCGCCTCCATCGGTGCCCGCACCTCCGCTGAGGCCCTCGGGAGGCGGGAAAAGAGGCGTTTCAACTTCGTGAGAGGTGTAGGTTTGGTCAAACAGGTTGTAACCGCCTGACGACGGAGCGGTCCCTCCCGAGGACGATCCCCCGCCTTCATCACCTTCGCCGGGGGTTTGCGCGGGAGGTGTCAGCGGTGCCAGATTGGTGGAGCCGGGATCCGTGCGGGCCTTCTCCATCTGTCCGTTGATCAGGCCATTAATCAGCGGGTTGCCGCCCAGCAGGTCCGGCGGCTGGCCTCGGCCACTTGGGAGTTGGTTGTAATAATTGGGATGGGCGAAGATGGGCTCGCCGCTGTCCGCCTTGAAGCCCGCGATGGGATTGCCCTTGCTGTCCCAAGCCCCTCTCCACTGCCCGTTGAAGGTCCGGGTGATGCGGCTCACCTGGCCGTTCTCGTAGTCGTATCTGTAGACCTCTCCGTAGATCCCGGAGGAGGAGCTGACGGTTGAGCTCTGAGGGACGAGCTGGCCGTTCTGGACTTCGTAGTGAGTCCTCACCGTTTGCCCGTTGGACGTCCGGCTCAAGGAGAGGGAACCCGGCTCGTAGTGGATCGTTGTGGAGCCCTGTCCCTCTGTGCCCGGCACCACCTGGCTGATCAGCAGCCCCCCCCTACCGTACTGGTGCTGGACTCCCTTCTCGTCCGTGTACACCCAGCCGACGTAGGGATCATACTTGGCTCCCTCCGGAACACCCGGCGGCGGACCCGCGTCGATCACCTCCTGGAGCGTACGAGTCCCTCTGGCAGGGGGAGTCGTCTGGATGACGCCTCCGGGGAAGTTGCCGCCGGCCGCGGTGGGGCCGCGACGCTCTCGGAGGAGCCCTTCGATCTCTTCCTTCGTCAAGCTCCGGCCCAGCTCGCTTTCCTTGTCCAGGAGGTAGGACCACTCCTCGAACGAGACCTGCGATCCCGCAACCTCCAAGG
>CAZPYZ010000691.1:0-2347 GCA_964590215.1 uncultured Dehalococcoidia bacterium
TTCGTCGGAGACCTCCAGCCGTTCCATCGACCGGTGCAGCTCAGCCTTGGCATCGTCGGTCGCCCCGCGATATGCCAGCACGAGGCCTTCCCGGCCCATGCTACTGGGAGCCCCTTGGCTCTCAGCCTGCAGACTGGCAAGCGCCTCAGGGCGCCCTAGCCACAGCAGCGGTCTGAAGCCATACAGACGCGCTCCTACTTGAGCCCGACGGAGGCTGCCGAGCTCCTCGCTCAAGCGTACCCAACGCTCCGTTGCGGCCAACGCAGCCTCGAGGGCACCGTCCAGAAATGCGCGGTACCACTCATTTACCCCGGTGCTGAGACGCACGTCGGCGTCCTGGGAATGCGCCGCCAGCTGTTCCATCTCGCGCCAGAGCGCCTCGGCTCGGTCGCGCTCACCCGCTGCCAGCAGCAGCTCAGAACCTCGCATCAGAAACCTGCCCAAGGTGTGGCGGCTGAGCCCTTCTCGAGGCCAATCCGCTAGCTCCTGGGCTAGCCTCACCAGGTCTGCCCAGGCACGCGGCGCCCAGTGGCTGTCCGCCATCTGGTTAAAGACCCGACAGAGAGCCTCCCCATCGGCGAGCGCTCGGGCAGCGGAGAGCGCACGCTCCTCCAGCCTGCGGGCCTCCGCCCAGCGGCCCGACCTCAGGAAGTTAAGCGCAAGGCCGCTATCCACCACGATGCGGGCCCGGGCCCCTGGCGTCGCGAGGCGGTCGAGGCGCTCCAGCCAGGGCCGCAGCGCAGAACTCGATTGGGCTCCCCAACGCTCTATCGCCTCGATGGCAAGTTCGCAGACCTGGGCCGCCCGTGCGCGATCATCCAACGCCTCAGCCAGGGGCAGCGCCTGTTCGGCCACATCGTCGGAGACGCGCTGCGGCTCACCCGCAGGCCCGAGCGCCTTACCCAGGGCGACGAGCAGGTCGCAGCGCTTCGCTTCGTCGCCGGGATCGAGGACCTCCTGGACCTCCAGGGCCGCCTCCAATAGCCTCGCGGCCTCGCTGTGCGCGTAGACCGCGGAGGCCCGCTGCGCGGCCAGCTCGCTGTAGCGCACCGCCTTGGCCAGGTCCGCCTTGTCCGACGAGTGAGAGAAGTGTTCAGCCAGTTCGGCCCCGTGCTCATCCAAGCGGGCCGCGTGCTGAGCCTCCAGGGCTCGGGCCACCTGTTGATGGATCCTGATGCGCCGGGGTGCGCTCAACTCCTCATAGAGGGTCTGCCGGAAGAAGGCGTGGCTGAAACGGTAGTGGACGGCGCCCCGCCGTTCCTGCTCCTCCAGGACGCCGACCCGCAGCGCTTCCTCCAGGGCCTGCACCAGGGGCTCCTCCGGGGTTTCGGCCACCCGGTGCAGGGTCTCCAGGTCGAAATCACGACCGATGACCGCGGCGATGGCCAGGAGCCGGTTGCAGTCCGGGCTCAGGCGGGACAGCCGCTTCCCGATGACGTCCCGCAGGCCCTCGGGGATGCGCATCTCCGGGGCTTCGTCACCGCTGCGGCGCCAGCGCCCGTCCTGCCGCGCCATCAGCCCCTCTTCGACGAGATAGCGCAGCACCTCCTGGACGAACAGAGGATTCCCCTCCGTCTGCCGGTGCACCGCTTCCGCCAGGCTCCAGCGGACGTCCTGGGTCGTAAGGTTATTCAGCATCCGGTGCACTTCGTCGACGGTCAGGCCTCGCAGGGGGATACGAGCGAAGCTCGCCCCCCGGCGCAGCTCGGCAATGGTCGCCGAGAGCGGATGAGCCCGGTCCACCTCCACGTCGCGATAGGTCCCGACAACCACAAGTCGGGCCCCCGCCAGGTTGCGTGAGAGGTGCATCAGGTAATCGAGGGTGCCGCGGTCGGCCCAGTGCAAGTCCTCCAGGACCAACAACAGGGGCTGGACGGCCGCAGCGTTCCGCAGGAATGCGGTCACCGCCTGGTAAAGCCGCCAGCGGTCGTCTTCCGGGTCTCCCTGCTGCCGCGGCTCCACCTGGACCTTCTCCCGGACCTCGGACACGATGCGGGCAACGTCCGTTGCCCCTGAACCCAGCTCTTGGCCCAAGGAGTCGGGCTCCCGAGCGAGCACGTAGCTGCGAATCGCTTCGATGAACGGGAGATAGGCCAGGGTAAGCGACCCCTCTTCGTAGCAGTGGCCGACCAGAGTCTTGCCACCGCGCACGGTGACATACGTAGCGAGCTGCTCGCACAATGCCGTCTTCCCGATACCGGGCTCGCCCACCACCATCGCCAGCCCGCCCTGGCCGGAGACCGCCGCGTCGAAGGCTCCCTGGAGCTGGCGCAGCTCTGGTTCGCGACCGACGAAGGTTCTTCGATATAGCGGGTTGTCCGTCGCACCTGTAGGGGTGAGGTCTCCT
>CAZPYZ010000692.1:0-2336 GCA_964590215.1 uncultured Dehalococcoidia bacterium
CGCCAGCAGCGAGATCACTCCCCAAGTGCTTTACCTGCGGCGGCGCGAGTTTCTTGGGAATAGCGCCAAGGCGGCCGGCACCGCGGCGCTGTCGGGCGGGGCCTTGCTGTGGTTGGTAGGCAAGAAACCACCGCCGGACCTGCCCGAGCTGCCAGACCTGGTGACTGCAGCGCCCACCGCCGCACCTGGCCCGTATGATACGGCCGAGCCAGAGACCGCTTATCGCGATGCGACGACATACAACAACTTTTACGAGTTCGGAACAGGAAAGGACGATCCCGCGAGAAACGCTCACACCCTACAACCACGGCCCTGGACGGTACGCATCGAAGGGGAGGTCTCCAGGCCTCAGACCGTGGACGTCGACGATCTCCTGAAGTGGTTTCCCCTCGATCAGCGGGTTTACCGCATGCGCTGTGTCGAGGCCTGGTCCATGGTCATTCCATGGCTCGGATTTCCGCTGGCCGACCTCATCAGGCGGGTAGAGCCGACGGGCAAAGCCCGCTTCGTGGAGTTCACCACGCTGCTGGATCAGAAGCAGATGCCCGGTCAACGGTTTCCCATCTTGCGCTGGCCCTACGTCGAGGGGCTGCGTCTGGACGAAGCGATGCACCCGCTCACCCTCCTGGCGGTAGGACTCTACGGGAAGGCGTTACCGAACCAGAATGGAGCGCCGCTGCGGCTGGTGGTCCCCTGGAAGTACGGCTTTAAGGGTGTCAAGTCCATCGTGACGATCCGCTTCACCGAAGCTCAGCCGCAGACCACCTGGGCCGTGGCCGCCCCCAACGAATACGGCTTCTACGCGAACGTCAACCCCGCGGTGGATCACCCCCGCTGGAGCCAGAAGCAGGAGCGTCGCATCGGCGAGTTCACTCCCCGTAAGACCCTCCCCTTCAACGGCTACGCCGACGAGGTGTCGGGCCTCTACGCTGGGATGGACCTGAGGACGTTCTTCTGATGACGGCGCCCCCGGAGATTCTGGCGATCCGGGCTGGAGGGACGCCTCTGCGTCGGACCGCGCCTTACTCCTGGCTCAAGCCGGGCATCTTCGTCGGCGCCCTCGCCCCGCTGGCCTCAGTGCTGATCCGGGCGGCCCAGGGCGAGCTAGGCGCTAACCCAATCGCGGAGGCTGAGAACGAGCTGGGGCTCACCGCGCTCATCCTGCTCGTGGCCGTTATGGCGTGTTCACCGGCCAAGCAACTGCTGGGCTGGACGTGGCCAATGCGGATCCGCCGCGAGCTGGGGTTGTTCGCCTTCTTCTATGCCTGTCTCCACTTTGCGACCTACTTGTTCCTGGACAGGGTGGTCGACCTCGGCTCCGTGGTGGCGGATATCACGGACCGACCCTTCATCACCGTTGGTTTCGCGGCGCTCGTGCTGCTGGTACCACTGGCGATCACCTCCACCAGCGGGTGGATCAAACGCCTCGGCTACCGTCGCTGGCTACGCCTTCACCAGCTGGTCTACATCGCCGGGATCCTCGCCGTAGTGCACTTTGTCTGGAGGGTTAAGATAGACCTGAGCCAACCCCTGACCTACGCCTTTATTCTGGGCGTACTATTGGCCGTACGCGTGCTGTTCTGGTTGCGAAGGCGATGTTCTTAGCAGAGCCCGCAGCTCCTCGGGGACATCCCCCTCACCAGGTGGTTAATGCTCCCATCAGCGCCTTGACCGGGCCCGCCCGCCGGGCAGGAGGAGTACCGCTATGGCACTATTTGCGAACTTCAAGGGCAAAGCTCTCGTCGTGCTGGTCGTGCTGGCCGCACTTAGCGCGGCGTGGTATCTCGGGTCGCCTCTTTTCGTAAGCCAGACGGTAGCGGAGAGTTTCCCCGTGTCCACAGGGACCGATCTGGCTTCCGGTGCTGCTGGTTCAGTGGTTCTTTCCCAGGGCGGCTTCACGGACGCGGACGCGTTTCACAAAGGCGAGGGAGTAGCGAAGCTGTACCGGCTGTCCGACGGTAGCCGTCTGCTGCGCCTCGAAGGGTTTAAGGTCACCAACGGCCCCGACTTGCACGTGCTCCTTGCGGCGAATCCCGCGCCCAAGGACAGGCGGGACTTGGAGCAGGGAGGCTACTACAACCTGGGGAAACTGAAGGGCAACATCGGCGACCAAAACTACCAGGTGCCGCCTGACGTAGCGGAAGGCTTGGCTAAGTCGGTGGTGATCTACTGCCTGCCGTTTCACGTGGTTTTCAGCACCGCGGCGCTCATGCCGTAGGCCAGCCGGATCTTCGACCAAGCCGGGATCAAGGTCTAGGAGTGCAGCCGAAAAGGGAGTGAGCCCTTAGGTGGGGCAGGTTTCCAAACCTGCCCGTGCAGGCTGGAAAGCCTGCACC
>CAZPYZ010000693.1:0-2336 GCA_964590215.1 uncultured Dehalococcoidia bacterium
GCCGACATCATGCTGTCCGCTATGGAGAGGGCACTCGCCGATGGCAACCACATTCTGAATATGAGCATCGGCGCCGCCTTCCAGTGGCCGCAGTACCCCACCGCCCGGGGCAGCGACAACCTCGTGAACCGCGGCATGGTGGTGGTGGCCTCCGCCGGCAACAGCGGCGCCAATGGCCTCTATTCCATCAGCGCGCCGGGCGTGGGCAAGAAGGTAATCGGCGTGGGCGCGGTGGACAACACGAGCTTGCGCTCGCCCGCCTTTGAACTGGCGGGCGGGACGCTCATCGGCTTCCAGCCAATGACTTTCTCTCCCACGTTCCCGACCTCGGGCACATTCTCGATTGAGCACGTGACCACTCCCAGCTTGGCCGCCGCCGGCTGCGCCCCGCTGTTCCCCGGCAGCCTGACGGGAATGGTGGCGCTGATCCGGCGCGGCACGTGCACCTTCGCTACCAAAGCCGTCAATGCCCGCGATGCGGGAGCAGCCTTTGTGCTCATCTACAACAATGCCCCGGGAATCTTCCTGGGCACCTTGGGCGCGCCGTTGAGCCCGCCGATCCCCACCGCCAGCCTCTCGCAGGAGGACGGCAACCTCATCGTCGCCCAGCTCCCGACCTCGTTGACCTGGACCTCGCAGATCGCCAATCCCGCCATCGCCACCGGCGGCCTCAGCTCCAGCTTCACCTCCTATGGCGTCAGTCCCGACCTCGTGCTCAAGCCCGACATCACCGCCCCGGGCGGGTTCATCTTCTCCACCCTCCCCATCGCCCAGGGCAGCTACGGGGTCCTCAGCGGCACTTCGATGTCGTCGCCGCACGTCGCGGGCACGGCAGCCCTGCTGCTCGAGGCGCGTCCCAACACCCCGAGCCAGGCAGTCGGCGCGATCCTGCAAAATACCAGTTCGCCGCGGCTGTGGTGGGGGAACCCCGGGTTGGGCTTCCTCGACAACACTCACCGCCAGGGCGCGGGGCTGGTGCGCATTGACCGCGTGCTCGCGAACCACACCAAAGTGATCCCCGGCAAGCTCTCGCTGGGCGAAAGCGAAGCCTTCCCGGTGACGCGCACCTTGACGCTGGAGAACAAGGGGCCGCAGGGAATCACCTACGACGTCTCCCACGCCCCCGCGCTGTCCACGACCGCCAACACCTTCACGGTGGGGTTCTCCACCGCCGCGGCTGGCGTTGGCTTCAGCAGCTCGAGCGTCGTCGTGCCTGCCGGCGGAACGGCCACAGTGGACGTCACCTTCTCCGACTCCGCCTCAATCGGGAACCGGTGGCTCTTCGGCGGCTTCGTCGTGTTCACACCGCAGGGCGGCGGGGAGACCTTGCGGGTGCCCTACGCCGGCTTCAAGGGCGACTACCAGTCCATCGTCGCCATCCCGCCGGCTCCCGGAGGGCAGGCGAACCCGGCGCTGCGGCCTTCGGTCAGCTTCGGCGCCAGCGTCCCGGTCACGCTCGACTTCACGAACGTCTCGACCACCGACGACCTGGCGTTCATTTTACTCCACCTCGACCACCAGGTGCGCCGCTTGCGCCTGGAGGTCTTTGACGCGGGCAGCGGGAGAGCGCGCGGCCGCGTGGGCGAGTTCTGGTACGTGGGCCGCAACTCGACCGCCACCTCCTTTTTCCTGCTCACCTATGACGCCACGGACCGCTTTGGGCGGGCCCTCCCGAGCGGCAACTACTTCATCCGCCTGTCCATCCAGAAGGCGCTCGGGGACGACGGCAATCTCGCTCACTGGGAGACCTGGGACTCCCCGGTCATCACGGTGATTCGGTAGCTTGGCCGGCCCTCCGCCCTCTCCGCAGTGAGGGCGGGGGGCCAGCCCAGAAGGGTCGAAAGACTTAGCCCGTCGGGCGCGGGGCCGGCCGGCGGCGAGGACGCCGTGGCCCCTGCGCCCGGTTCCTTTTCGGGCGGGTTTCAAGGGGGGACGTTTCCGCAAGGGGGGAAAGAAGCTATGAGAAAGTCAGTGGTGTCTATCTTCGCAGGGCTGTTGGGCCTCGGGCTGCTGGGGCCCTGCTTCTGGCGCAGGGCCCCCGGGACAACCAGAGCCTGCCTTCCAAGCCCGTCTTAACCTTCGACAACCAGGGTCCCGGCCCGCAGCAGGGCCGGCTGATGGTGCAGACGCGCGGCCCGGTGACTGACCACATGCTCGAACAGCTCAGCCGCTACGGGACCATCCATGGCGTCATCGAGCGCTACAACATCGTGGCCATGACGCCCAAGGGCCCGAGCGCGCGCCGCAACATCGAAAGGCTTCCCTTCGTCGGCTTTGTGGAAGTCGATCAGCCCCGCTGGTTGACCGACACAGCTTCCTGGGACCGCGACATCCTC
>CAZPYZ010000694.1:0-2336 GCA_964590215.1 uncultured Dehalococcoidia bacterium
CGCAGCCCCACTGTCCGACGAGCAGTGCAACGGTGAGCCAAACGATTCCCGGGTGACGCGTCGCGATCGCCATTGTCGTCCTCCACGCTTACGGTTAGGGAACCTGCAGCGTCGCCGCGACGCCGCCGTGATCGGCGGGCCAAAGCCCGGCGGGTGTGCGGTCGGCCGGGTTGTCACCTACGACATCGACGCCAACCACCACGAAGTCGCCGCGGAGGAGCGGGAAATCGGTCCTTCGGCTGAGCAGGGACACCGTGCCGAGCAAGAAGCTGTCCTTGGTCGGCTCGCAACCACCAACATCGCAGAGATGGCCCGGGTGGACACCTTCGTGAGACTTCTCCTTCATACGACCTTGCTCTCGCCGACCGTCCGGGCGAGTCGGGTGGACGACCACGTCGGCCGGATGACGCGCCGCGCATCCTGAACCACGGCGCGAGCCAGGCAGAAGAAGCCAACGAGCGCCGACAGATACAGCGTTGAGGTCCGCCAGAGCAGGTTGTAATACGGGGCATAGCCCGCGGGGACAATCTCGGCCATGATCGCCAGGGAGGCCCCCTCCACGACGCCTGCGCCTCCGGGAGAGGGCGCGAAGAACTCGACCAAGATAACGGCGATCTGCGCGTTGAAGATGTGACGGAAGTCGGAGGCCTCGATCCCGAGAAACCGGACGCAGAGATAGGCGATCAGAGCACGCGAGACGAGAAACGCCAGGCTGAGGAAGCACACGCACGCGAAGGTGGCCTTGCCCCCTCGGAGGAACCGGCTCACGTCGGCGCGGTACGTGTAGATGACGTCCACCAGCCCCGCCGTCAGCCGGCCCATGTGGTCCACCGCGGGACCCTCCCGGGCGTCGTCGGGCGGCCACCACGGGACGAGCGCGTGGCGTCGCCCACGCAGCCGCCAGAAGGCACGCGAGATCGCCGCGAGGGCGGCCCGGAACGGGGCCGGCCAGATCGCGACGAGGGCCATCGCCGCCGCAATCCCGCTAAAACTCCACACGACTGTCAGAAGCAGCGACCATGAGCCCTCGATGCCGGCCACCAACAGCGAGAACAGGGCCATGCCCAGGAGCGCAATCATGGTGCTCACGCACGACAGCAGCATGATCGTCAGCGACGTCCCGACGCCCACCCCCCCACGGCTTAGAACATAGATCTGGCCGGGGCCCCCACCCGACTGCGTCGGGGTGAGGGTGGAGACCGCCACGTTGGCCCACTCGGCCTTGATGCAGGTCCAGAGCCTGATGCCAGGCACGAAGACCCGAGCCATCGCCCAGATCCGCAACCCGCAGGTCAGGGTTTCGATGGGTAAGCAGAGCAGGAGCAGTGCGAAGTAACCCCAGCGGACGTCGTCCCACCTCGGCCCGGCGGCGCCGGCTCCGAGGTGGGAGAACTGGTACCAGAAGACGCCGGCGGTCAGCAGGACGAACACCACAGCCCCAATGGCAAGCTTGCCGCGGTGGATTGCGCCCGCCTCACCCCGGAGGACCCCTTGGCCCGCTTCTGACGCCTGCATGTTCACCGAGTTCATGGCTGCCCCCCTTCCCCTTGCGCGATCCTGTGAGCAACACGGGTGCCAGGCGGGAATGTCTGACCGGACGGGTAGTTACGGCTGCGCAACGTGGCGGGGGCGCTGGTGATGGTGAAAAATCACCAGCAAAAAATGAGCAACGCGGGTAAGATTCTCCCCTGACGATGCTTCCACTGGCCGAGCTGATGGGGGACAGCCCCGGGTTGGTGGCCGTCCGGGAGCAACTTCACCGCTTGCTCCGTCGTCAGACGGATGCCCGCCGTCTCCCGCCGATCCTGATCCAGGGAGAGACGGGGACAGGCAAGGGGCTCCTGGCGCACGCGATCCACCGCGCCGGGCCCCGGCGGGAGGGCCCCTTCGTCGACGTCAACTGCGCGGCGATCCCGGAGACGTTGCTGGAAGCCGAGATGTTCGGCTTCGAGCGAGGCGCGTTCACGGACGCCCGGCAGGCCAAAGCGGGGCTCCTGCAGGCGGCCCACCGCGGGACGATCTTCTTGGACGAAGTGGGGCTCCTGCCCGAGCCGCTACAGGCGAAGCTGCTGAAGGCGATCGAGGAGCAAGCGGTGCGCCGGCTGGGGAGCACGCGGAGCGAACCGGTTGACGTGTGGATCCTGTCGGCGACGAGTGAGGACATCGCCGCGGCGACCCAAGCCCGGCGCTTCCGCGAGGACCTCTACCACCGCCTCGCCGTGCTGACCGTCCGGCTTCCCCCGCTCAGGGAACGGGGACAGGACATCGTGCGCCTGGCAGAGCATTTCCTGGCCAGGGCCTGCGCCGACTACCGACTGCCGCCGAAGCAGTTCGAC
>CAZPYZ010000695.1:0-2333 GCA_964590215.1 uncultured Dehalococcoidia bacterium
GAGCAGGGACCGAGGCCAGCCCGACCATGCGTGCTGCCCTGAGTCGCCGCTCTATAGATGACGCCAGGCTCAACGAGCTGGCGGCTTCCATCAAAGTGCACGGAGTGCTCTCGCCCATCATCCTGCGTCGAGAAGGCGGGCGCTTGCAGGTGGTGGCCGGGGAGCGGCGACTCAGGGCAGCACGCATGGTCGGGCTGGCCTCGGTCCCTGCTCTGGTGAAAGAGCTCTCCAGCGGCCAGGCACTGGAGGTCGCGCTGGTGGAGAACCTGCAGCGCGAGGACCTGAACCCGATCGAGCAGGCCGAAGCGTACCTGAGGCTCCAGGAAGAGTTCGGGTTGACCCAGGAAGAGGTGGCCCGCCGGGTGGGGCGCGATCGCTCCTCGGTGGCGAACGCGCTCAGGCTTCTTAGGCTACCCAAGCAGGTCCGGGCCGACCTGGTGGCGGGCGCTCTGTCCGAAGGGCAGGCCCGGGCCCTGCTGGGATTGGAGCGGCGGGCAGACCAGCTCAGGGCCCGTGACGAGGCGGTTCGCCTCGGCCTTTCTGTGCGGGCCACTGAGGCGCTGGTCCGGCGGCTGAAGCGGCCCAGCAGCATCAGGCGTCGGCCCCCGGCGGGCGAGCCGGCGATCCGGGCGGCGGAGGATGCCCTTCGGCAGGCGCTCGGGACGAAGGTCCGGATCACCAGGAAAGGCACAGGCGGGACGATCGAGGTGGAGTTTTATTCGATGGAGGACCTCGATCGGATCTACGAGCGGGTCTGCGGGCAACGCTAAGCAGAGAAGTTAACCATTGACGGTTCACAGTTGACTGAAAGAGCCCGGCCCTATAGCTGATAGCTGGTCGTGTCTGTCAACAGTGCACTGTGAACAGTCAACCGATCTTGTTTGTGAACCGTAAATCGTGGACCAAGATGTTTCACGTGAAACAGCAGAGGGGCCGGTGTGCGTAATCGGGCGGCGAAGGCACTGGTTTTCCCGCTGGAAGATCGGGAGTGGCCGGCTAAGATCGCCGTCGGTGGCGGCGTTGGGCTTGCCCTGGAAGCCCTCTTCGTGGGCCTCGGCTACCACCTCTCCCGGGAACTGGCCCTCGAGGCGTCACCGCTGGCCCAGGCGGCCAACTTCCCCGCACTAGGCTTTGTGTTCCAGGTCTGCCAAGGGGCCTTGGCAATCCCCCAGGCGGAGGCGATGCCAGAATGGAAGCGATGGCCGGGCCTCTGCCTGCAAGGCCTGCTCCTGTTTGTGCTGGCCCTGAGCTACTGGATCCTTCCCCTTCTATTTGTCATCTCGGGCTTCGGCCTGCTCGTGAGTGGGGGCGTGAAGCTGACATTGGGCCTGGTGATGATGCTGCTCGGGATGGTCGCCGGGCTCACGCTCGGATTTTTTCTCCCTATGGGGGTGGCCCGCTATCTCGAGGAACGCAGGGTGGAGGCGGCGTTTAACGCGACGGTGGTATGGTCAAGAATCAGGAAGGTCCTGGCGGAGTACGTGGCAGCATACCTGATGGGCATCGTTTCGTTCATTGCGGCGGGGCTCATCGGGGCCATTCCGTATCTTGGTGTCCTGGTGTGGCCCTTTTTGACGTTCTACCTCATGGTCGCCGGCGCCCGCCTCTTTGGAGGGGTGTGCTCGGGCGCCGCATAAGGGAGATCGCCCCACGGGCAATGCCGCAGGCGCCATGCGGGCGTGGCTTGCGGATGGGCCCGAGCAGCAACATTACCACCGCCTGCGCGATGTCACCGAGGGGAGCTGCCGCGGCCGCAACGGGCTCGTTGGCAGCGCCCCTGCCACCTGCCGCCACGTTTGACACCCCTCGGCTACGCATGGTACTGTTGGCCGTACCTCATCAGGTGGGGGCTCGACAACACGACTTCGAAGGGGGGGGCTGTGTTCACCAAGCGAGCGAAACCATCCCAGGATTTCGGTGAGATTCGGGCATTTCTGGGCGAGGGGACCAGCTTCATCGGGACCCTTCAATTCGAAGGGACGGTCCGGCTTGACGGACGGTTCGAGGGCGATATCTCCGGGAGCGATTTGCTTATCGTCGGCCAGGCGGCGGCGGTGCGGGCCGAGATCCAGGTCGGATCCCTGGTGGTGGGCGGAAGGGTAGAGGGGGATATCGTGGCCAGAAAGCGCGTGGAGCTCTTGGCGACGGCGCAGGTCAGCGGCACCGTCAAGACCCCGGCTCTCGTTGTGAGTGATGGAGCCGTCCTCAACGGCACATGTGAGATGCGGCGCGATGAGGCCAAGGTGGTGCGCTTGGCCCAGAAGCGGGAGGACGAAGAGATTCAGAGCGCAGAGTTCCGATAGAGATAGGGTATAGGGTTTAGGGTAAAGGGT
>CAZPYZ010000696.1:0-2329 GCA_964590215.1 uncultured Dehalococcoidia bacterium
CGAGTCATGGCCTCGCCGGCCTCGCTGGCTATCGCCCAGCGCTGGGCCTCCTTCACCAGAGGGGGATCCAGCTCGCGATGGTCCTGACCTTCGTCCGCATCTGGATCTTGGTGGGTTGGTTCACCTTCTTTCGGGTTTTCCTGGCTCAGCAGGGGTTCCCGCCTCTCCTCATTGGGAGCGTGGAGGCGGCGAGCAACTTGGTGAGTATGGCATCGAGCCTGGGCGCGAGCGTTGCCAGCCGCATCGCGAGCAAAGAGGCGGTCACCGCCGGGTCCCTCGCCATTACGGGACTGGGAACCCTGGTCTCGCCCCCCCTGGCCTTCTTCCCACTGGTCTATCTCCCCGGTGTCCTGGTGGGCTTCGGCAACGGCCTCACCCTGCCGCTACTGCTGGCCATCATCGCCGATGCTGCTCCGCCGGAGCAACGGGGCTTGGCCTTCGGCCTGCGCACCGGCGCCAACCGTACCGCCAGCGCCGCTGCGCCAGCCCTCCTCGGCCTCGTCATGACCCCGTTAAGCATCCCCACCGGCCTCGCACTCAGCGCCGCAGGCGCGTGGCTCGCCCTCGTGGGCCATCCTGCTGCATAGACGTGCCCCATCATCCCGGCGGACCGAGGCGCCACTGGCCGCGGTACACTAGGCCTATGGACGTCGAGGCCAAGCGGGCCGTGTTCCGAATGTTTACCTACGGCCTCTACGCGTTGACCGTCCCCTCGGGCGATGAGGGGCACGGCGCCACCGTCAACTGGTGCAGCCAGACGTCCTTCGACCCGCCGATGGTTGCCGTCTCGGTGGAGAAGGCAAGCAGGACCATCGGCTTGCTGCGTCAAGCGGGGGTCTTCGCCATCAACGTATACGGCGCCGACCAGCGGGAACTGGCTGGCCGGCTGGGGCGCCGCTTCAGCCAGCACCCCGAGAAGTTCCGGGGGGTGACCTGGAGCCATGGCCTGACCGGCGCACCGATCCTCATCGACGCGCTCGGCTGGCTGGAGTGCCAGGTCCGCTCAGAGGCGGACTCCGGAGATTCGGTGATTTTCGTGGGTGAGGTGATGGCCGCCGGCACCGGGCGCCAGGGCGACCCGCTGACGATGGGGGCGGCGGGCTTTCGACACGCCGGATAGAACCGGTCAAAATCCAACGTTCGAGGTCCCAAGTCAGCACATGGCGAGCGGGCTAGACTCGCCATTTCCCATGGTCCTAGTCATCGGTCCTGCGGTAAGCTCACGGGTCGCAGGGCTGTTAGCTGCGCTCCAGCGCGCGATAGCGTGGCTGGGGCCCCTGCCCAGCCGGCGACGCTCTAAAGCGCGCTAAGGACAAGGAGCGGACTGAGATCGGTCGTCGCAGTCCTCACCCTGACCCTGTCCCGAAGGGAGAGGGAACTTTGTTTTGTTTTACGCCGGCACCCGCGTCTTGAGGTCTAGGTAGAGCTCGCGGGCGGTGCCGCCGAAGATCCACCCCAGATCCTCGGCAGACAAGGCGGCAAGCTCCCTCCTGGCCTCCTCCACGAGGTCTTTGTAGGGCTCAGGACCCGTTGCGCGAGTGCTGGGGTAATTGCTGCACCAGAGGATGCGCCGGGCCCCAAACCGCTGGAGCAGGGTCTGGAAGAAGGCCTGGACGGTCGAGCGCCCTTTGGACGCCGCCCTGATGTTCATCGTGGAGCTCTTCAGATGGACGCTGGGATAGCGAGAGAGCTCCAGCAGGTCCTTCGCTCCCCCATACGGGGGGCCGTCCTCGAGGTTGGGACCGGCGATGTGGTCCAGCAACATGGGGACATCCGGGTAACGCTCAACTACCTTCACCAGCATGGGAATACCGCTGTACCTGATCTGAATGCAGACGGGGATCTTCAGTTGCCTTGCCCGGTCCCAGAAGGGATTGATCTTCGGGTCATCTAGCCAGTTGCTCTCGGTTAAGGTGCTGCCCGTCGTGAACACCCGGACGCCTCGCAAACCCCGCTCTTCGATCCAGTAGCTGAGCACATCCGGGGCATCCGGCGCCTGGGGGTCAGTGCACGCGACTCCGACGAACCTGTCCGGGTACGCCGCGCAGCAGTCGGCGGTGAAGCTGTTGTCGTAGCCGTGCACCGTCGAGCCCTGGACGAGGGTCGCCTGGTCGACGCCAGCCGCTTTCATGTGGGAGAGGAACTGTTCGGCAGTGTTGCTAAACCCCTTCGACCAATCGGACTGAACGCCGCCGAGGGGGGCGATGGGGTACGTTTGGGTGTCTGAGGCAACAGGATGAACGTGAGTGTCGACGATCATGACACACCTCCCTGCTAGCGAAGCTTCGCCTCAAACCGACGAGTCAGCGGCCTGGGAAGGCACCACCCA
>CAZPYZ010000697.1:0-2328 GCA_964590215.1 uncultured Dehalococcoidia bacterium
CCTACCGCGACGTCGAGCTCTCCCGCCAGCACCCCCTGGCGGAGACCCTGGGCGAGCTGGCCCGGGACCGCCTCTTCCAGCGCATCCCGCTACGGGGCCTGACCGAAGAGGACGTCGGCCGTTTCGTGGAGCTGGCCACCGGGGCAGCACCGCCGGAAGGCCTCGCCCACGCCGTCTACGCTCAGACCGAGGGCAATCCCCTCTTCGTCACCGAGGTCGTCCGCCTGCTGGTGCAGGAGGGAAGCCTAGGAGTCCAAAGTCCAAAGTCCAAAGTCCAAGGAGGTCCGGGGGGCGTTGGACCTTGGGCCTTGGACCTTGGACGGATCCCCGAGGGTGTGCGAGAGGTGCTGGGGCGTCGCCTCAACCGGCTGTCGCAGCGGTGCAACCAGGTGCTCACGATCGCGTCGGTGATCGGGCGGGAGTTCAGCCTGGCGCAGCTGCAACGGCTTATTGACGACCCTTCGACGGGCTCAGGGCATGCCTTGTCTGAGGACCGGTTACTGGAGGTGCTGGAAGAGGGGCTCTCGGCGCGGGTGATAGAAGAGATGCCGCGCGCAGTGGGGCGCTATCAGTTCACCCATGCGCTGATCCAGGAGACCCTTTTGGAGGAGATCTCATTGACACGGCGGGTGCGGTTCCACGCCCGTATCGCCGAGGTGCTGGAGGAGCTGTATGGAGCCGAGGCCGACGCCCACGCGGCAGAGCTGGCGAGCCACTTTGCCCAGGCGGAGACAGTGCTGGGGAGCGAGAAAGTCGTGAGATACAGCCGGCTTGCCGGGGAGCGGGCGTTGGCGACCTATGCCCATGAGGAGGCGCTGGAGCACTTCAAGCGCGCGCTGGTGGCGAAGGAAGGGGGGCAGGCAGGGATGCCTGCGCTCCCAGGCGACGCCGTCACCGCGGACATCCTGTTCGGGTTGGGGCGGGCTCAGGCCGCCACGCTGGCACCGACGCAGATCCAGGAAGCCTTTACCAGTATGACCCGAGCCTTCGAGTACTACTCGGCGGCCGGCGACGTGCACCGGGCCGTCGCGGTGGCCGCCTCCCCTCTCTACCACCTGCGGCCTGGGCTCTTGCATGGCGGCGCTGAGCTGGCGGCGCGCGCGTTGCAGCTTGTACCCCCGGGCTCCCACGACGAGGGCCGCCTGCTGTGCAACTATGGCTCGTATCTCGGCCGGCACAGCGCCGACTACCAAGGCGCACAGGACGTTTTCGAACGCGCTCTCGCCATCGCCCGACATCATCGCGATAGGCTCCTGGAGCTGCGGGTCCTGGGCTACTCTGCCCACGTCGATTGGCTGCACGCCCGAATAGCGAGCGGACTGGAAAAGTGCGTGCAGGCCATCGAGCTGGCGAGCCAGGTGGACGATCCGGTTGCCGAGTGCCAGGCTAGGATCGCGGCCGTCATCCTCCTCACCGCCAGCGGCGAATTGAAGCCGGTGCACTCTCATGCGGCGGCTCTGCTGGAGCTCGGCGGAAAGCTCCGCAACCGTGCGGTGCTGGCAGACGCGTTCTGGGCGAGCGCCCTTTCGTACTCCATCGTGGGTGACTGGGAGAGGGCGCGTCAGCACGCCGACCGAGGACTGGAGCTTTTTCCCACAGGAGGACGGCTGCTGAGCCTGCGCACCACCATTGAATTCGAGACGGGGAATCGGACCGAGGGGGAAGCCTGGCTCGCACGATTTCGAGAGCAATTGGGGCAGCGTGTTACCGCCGCTAACTCATTTCAATGGGCAAGCTGGTTCACGCTGTCGGCGGCGGCGGCACGCCTGAACGGCTCCAACCCGCCGGAGGAGCTTCATGAGGACACGGGGCGCGCCGTTCGTGCAGTCCTACGTCCCCTCGCAGAGTCGTTGGGATACCTCGAATTTGGGCTGGCACTGCTGGCCGTCATCCAGAAGGATGCAGGGCGAGCGGCGCGGTGCTACGCAGAGCTTGAGTCCCGTTACATCGGCACCACAGTAATTCTGGGAGGCCTCTTCAATTGTGATAGGCTGCTGGGGCTCCTCGCGCAGACGGCCGGGAACTTCGATAAAGCCGCTTCTCACTTCGACAACGCCCTTGCTGTTTGTGAGACAGGCGGCAACCGCCCGGAATGGGCCTGGTGCGCACTGGATTGCGCGGATTTTCTCCTGGAGAGAAGCGCGCCCGGGGACAGAGAGAAGGCCGCGGGGCTCCTCGACCGCTCTCTGGCCATCTCCCGAGAGCTGGGGATGCGCCCGCTGATGGAGCGGGTGCTTTCCCGGCGGACAATCCTCGGTGCGTAAGATGAAAGGTTGCGCACGATCCCCCGCGTGCCCTGCCCCATCCCCCGCGGGGGACAAGCCCCCG
>CAZPYZ010000698.1:0-2321 GCA_964590215.1 uncultured Dehalococcoidia bacterium
TCAGTGCCCAAAGATAGGCCCCGCGCCTTCCAGTGTCAACGGGTACGCAGGCAGGGATGCCTGCGCCATATTGATTGCAGGAGCGCGTGGGTCACATCGACTGATGCCAGCGGGACAATGGCCGACCGCGACGAGGGGTCGGTGCTGGGTCCAGCGGCGTTCTTGCGGGGTTGGGGGTTGCGGGGCTAGGGCCTTGACCTATTAGCCTAATGTACATTAACCTAATCGGGATTAGGCTAAGGGAAGTAGGGCATGCACGGCTTTCTCGACCGCGAAACGGAGCTCGCTTGGCTGGAGGAGGGCTGGGCGTCCGACCGGCCCCAATTGCGCATCCTCTATGGCCGCCGGCGTGTGGGGAAATCGGCGTTGCTGGACGCCTTCGCCCGGAGCAAGCGCCACATCATGTACCAGGCGGTCGAAGGGTCCACCGCCGACCAGCTGCGCGACCTCACCGCCGCAATCCTCGCGGCCGAGGAGGACCCGGTCCTTCGCGCGGCGCCTCTAGCAAACTGGGATGCTGCCTTCGCCTATTTTGCTAGGATGGCGGCACAGGAGCGCTTGCTGGTCGTCCTGGACGAATATCAGTACGCCGCCGAGTCTGACTCAACCCTGGGCAGCCGCTTGCAGCGCTGGTGGTCTCGTGAGGCGGTACACCTTCCCATCTACCTCGTCCTGTGCGGCAGCTACGTTCGCTTCTTCGTAAACAACGTCTTGACCGGCCCGGCATACGGGCGGAATACCGGAGCCCTGCAACTGCGGCCGTTGGGATACCGGCAGGCGGCCGCGTTCTTCCCCAGGTGGGCGGCTGAAGACAAGGTTCGGGCCTACGCCGTCACGGGCGGCCTGCCCCACTACCTGGAGCAGATGGAGCCGTCTCGCACCCTCGGCTGGAACATCCAGCATCGCATCCTTCGCCGCGGCGCCGTTCTGTACCAGGAGGCGGAACTGCTGGTCCGAGAAGAGCTGCGAGAACCCCGGCTCTATTACTCTATCCTGCGCGCAATGAGCGAAGGCTGCACCCGGATCAGCGACATCAGGGCGCGTGCGCTCCCACAGGGAGCGCGCGCGGACATCACCCCCTACTTGAACACGCTTCAAGAGCTGGGCCTGGTCCAGTATCAGCAGCCCGTAGTCGGCGGCGCGGTCCGTCGCGGCATCTGGCGGATTGCCGATCCGTACTTGCGCTTCTGGTTTCGGTTCGTGCTTGCCCACAAGACGCTGCTTGACCATGGTGCGGATGTGGAGCGTTTTTATCGGGCCACCGTCCAACCGGCCCTGGACCACTTCGTCTCAGCCCCTGCCTACGAGGATATCTGCCGCGCCTGGGTCTTGGACCAAGCGAACGCCGGGGCGTTTGGCCCCGTAGACCGGGTGGGGGCCTGGTGGGGACCAATACCGGCGCCGGTGCCTCAGCAGCCCCGTCGTCAGACTGAGGCAGAGGTGGAGGTGGTGGCTGCTCAGGGTACGCGGGTGGCGCTGGGTGGCGAGGCGAAATGGACCACGGAGCCCGCCGGCTTCGCCGTGCTCAATCATCTGCGGGACGTTCTTCGCTACGTGCCGGGCGCCGATGGTGCGACCAGACTGGCGCTCTTCGCCCGCAAGTTCGACCCCAGGCTGGCCGCGGTCAGGGGCGAGGAGGGCGTTAGCCTCGTCGACGTGGCCGAGCTTTACGCGTAGCGGCCGGGCCGGCCTATAGCCCGTAAAAGCGCTTCGGGTTGTCCACCAGGATCTTCTGAAGCGCCTCGCCGGGGAGGTCCTCCCGCGCTTGGAGCGTCCCCATGACCGATAGGTCGGCGGAGGGATCGCCACCCCGGGTGCGGTTGGTGAAGGAATCGGGGTCCAGGGTGGGGAGCTGTCCGCCGTGGTGGCCGTAGTCGGAGCCGGTAATGAGGTTGTCCTGCCCGATGATGTCCATCAGGTAGGGGATGTCCTCGTCCGACTCGATGGCGCAGAAGATCCGGTAATCCTGGAACAGCTCCGGTCCCAGGTGCGGCACATCGATGGCCTTCCGCCGACGCCAGTCCCGCTCCACATAATGCAGGACGTAGGGCACCCAGGACGCGCCGGTTTCGATGAAACCGATGCGGAAATTCCTGAACCGCTCCGGGATGCGGTTGGTGATGAGGTTTTGGGCCGCCATCAGCGGCAGCATGCGGACGCCGGGAAAGGATCCCCCGATGCGGTTGTCGATCACTGAAGTGAGGGCAGGGCAGCCGGGGCCGGTGTGGATGCACATCGGCATATCGAGACGCTCCGCCTCCTCGTAGAGGGGAAAGAAGTAGGGCTCGGCCAGGGAGCGATCGCCCTCGATACCCCTGGCA
>CAZPYZ010000699.1:0-2319 GCA_964590215.1 uncultured Dehalococcoidia bacterium
AGCAGGCGCAGCAGGAGTTCGTCGGGCAGGTCGGGCGGCGTGCGCAGGGCGCGGATCAAGGAGTTACTCACCGGGTTGAACCTCTGGGAGCGGCGCCGTGAACGCGTCGGGGGCTGGTCCCGCGGTATGAAGCAGCAACTGGCCGTGGCGCGGACTCTGCTGCACCGGCCCCAACTGGTCTTCCTGGACGAGCCCACCGCGGGCCTCGACCCCGTAGCCGCGGCCGCATTGCGGGAGCAGATGCTGGCCTTGGCCGCGGCGGAAGGTACCACGGTGTTCCTCACCACCCATAACCTGGATGAAGCCGAACGGTGGTGCAGCGCAGTGGCCGTTATCCGCCGGGGGAAGCTCCTCGCCGTGGGGCCCCCGGACCAGCTCCGGGGCCAGTCCTCGCAACAGGTCGAGTTGTTTAGCCAACCGTTGGATGCTACCCTGCCGCTGCTTCAGGCCAGTCCCGAAGTCCTCAGCGTCGTCCGCGAGAACGGGCACCTACTGCTGCAGTTGCCCGCCGACGCCCCCATGGCGCCTCTCATACGCCGCCTGATCGAAGCAGGTGTGGAAGTGGAGGAGGTGCGAAAGGGTAAGGCCAGCCTTGAGGAGGTGTTCCTGAGTCTGGTGGGGAAGGACCAATGATTGCCGACATTCACGCCATCGCCTGGAAGGAATGGAAGGAGCTGTTATTCCAAAGTGGCGGTTTACGCAGCGCCCGCTTCAGACTGCTGTGTTACCTTCTCGTCTTCGGCGTGCTGATCCCCTTGCGCTGGGGAGAAGGCGCACTGACTAGCGGCACCGGCCTTATCCTCTGGGCTGCGCTGCCGCTGATGCTAATCATGAATGTCATTGGGGACTCCTTCGCCGGGGAGCGAGAGCGGCATACGCTGGAGACGCTGCTCGCCAGCCGGCTGCCGGATGAGGCGATCTTGGTCGGGAAGATGGTCGGCGCCGTCGGGTACGGCTGGGTTATGACCCTGGGCAGCTTCCTCCTTGCCATCATCACTGTCAACATCACCGCCTTCCAGCACGGTCTGGTGCTGCCTCCGGTAGAGCACGTCGGGAGTATCGTGGGGCTGACGTTTCTGACCGGCTTCGTCGTGTCGGGTGGAGGCGTGCTGGCGTCACTGCGTTCCTCCACAGTCCGCGAGGCGCAACAGAGCTTGAGTATCGGGCTGATGATAGTGATGGGGTCGGGGTTTTTTGCCCTGCAGCTCTGGCCAGCCTTCTTCAAGCATCTCATGGACGTATGGGGTCTCGCGCTTCGACACGAGCAGTTCCTGGTCGTGGTGGGGGCGCTACTGGCCGCGGGTCTCGTGTTGTCCGGCGTCGCGTTAGCGAGATTTCAAAGGAATCGTTTGATCTTGAGCTAATGGGCCAACGCGCCCTCGTGCTTGATTCTAAGAAATTGGCCTTTGCTCCACGTCGCGTTGGCGGGCCCGCCCACCCGCTCCTTCGAGGCCCTCCGGATGGTGCCGCGGATAGTCCGAGGGTGTTCTCCACCTCCTCCGGCGATTTTCATTCCCTGAGGCGGTGCCGGCGTCCGCAAGAGGGCTTGGTTTGAAAATTCCTCTCCCTTTGGGAGAGGGTTAGGCCAATGGCCTTGGGGATTCCTACTATGCCAGGCGGCAAACGTCCACGTGTCACTTCCCACAGACAGGGACCCCCGGCGTTAGCCGGGGGTCCTCACGTGACTCGAACAGCCCGGGCGAGGCGGGCCTGACCTAGCCAGCTCCGATGGCCGTCACGTCAGAGCGGGGCTCGAAGGCCTTCAGCGCTTCCTGGTGCCGCTGAACCAAGTTGTCCAGCTGCTGCGCCAAGGCGAGTCGCTGCGGGAGAGCGAGTCTGGAGAATCCGGGGCCCGCCTTGGCCCCTACAGACGTGCCGGGCAACCGGGTGACTTCCTGGTCGATCTCCGCGTCGAGGTCGCGAATGAGGGTGTCCAGTTCGTCTTCTGTCCAGGTGGGCTTGCCGTTGGACCGGACGTAGTTGGGGTCTGGGAGGCGGTGATGGGCAGTGCCGTTTTCCATCGCCTGCAGCCAGTCATCCAGCAAAAAGATGACCGCAGCGACCCCGGCATTATCGTGTCCCGTTGGATAGGTACGCAAGACTGGCCAACCTCCTTCGCTTTGCGGGCGTATCGTGCTACCCCGCACCGGTCCTCGACAGGCCTGGAACCCTTCCACCCTGTAGGGGCAAGGCATGCCTTGCCCCTACCTCCGTCTGGGAGTTGGGGAGGACCGGTCTAGAGGTCGCGGCGGATGGTCCGCACGACCCGCTCTTTCTGAGCGGGACACAGCTCATCGGGATGCAGCCGCCTCAAAGGAG
>CAZPYZ010000700.1:0-2319 GCA_964590215.1 uncultured Dehalococcoidia bacterium
GTGGGGTGGTGGCCAAGATCGGCGACTTCGGCCTCGCCGTCGCCCTGGACCGCTCGCGGCTGACCCAGGCGGGCATGATGGTGGGAACGGTGGCCTACATGCCGCCGGAGCAGGCCATGGGTGGCGAGGTCACGGCGCGCAGCGACCTCTATTCCTTAGGCTGCATGCTGTACGAGATGGTGTGCGGGCGGCCGCCTTTCCTGGGGGACGACAGCGTGGCCATCATCGGCCAGCACCTGAACGTCGCCCCGGTGACGCCATCCTGGCACCGGCAAGATGTTCCAGCCGGTGTTGAAGCCCTCATCCTCCGGCTGCTGGAGAAAGACCCTGAGCGACGGCCCGCGTCGGCGCATGAGGTGCGGAGCAGTCTTGAGTCGCTAGTCTCGGTTCTCGAGTCGTCTCCCCCCGGCGGGCCGGGTCGGGTGGAACTAGAGACTAAGGACCAGAGACCAGAGACTAACCCGTTGTACCGCCGGGTGTTCGTTGGCAGGGAGAGCGAGCTGCGCCAGTTGCACGGGTCCTTCGATGCAGCTCTCTCAGGCCAGGGCGCGCTGGTAATGGTGGCGGGCGAGCCAGGCATCGGCAAAACGTCCCTCTGCGAGCAGCTCGCCACCTACGCGGCGCTCCGAGGCGGGAAGACCCTCGTGGGCCATTGCTATGAGGAGGGCTCCCTGTCGCTCCCCTATCTGCCCTTCGTGGAGGCGTTGCGCTCTTATGTACTGGAGCGGGAGCCCGAGAGCCTGAAGCAGGAACTGGGCACCGGGGCCGGGGAAGTGGCCCGCATCGTCTCGGAGGTCCGGGACCGCGTCCAGGTCTCTCCCAGCCAAGGCGGCCCTTCCGCAGGCTCAGGACAAGCTTCCGAGGACGACCGCTGGCGCCTCTATCAGGCGGTCACGGCCTTCCTCCGCAACGCCGCCACCGCCCAGCCCCTGCTCCTGATTCTGGAAGACCTCCACGACGCTGACCGTGGCACGCTGGACTACCTGGTCCATCTCTCCCGCAACCTTCAGGGTGCCCGCCTATTGGTGGTCGGGACCTACCGGGACGTGGAAGTGGACCGTTCTCATTCGCTCTCCGGCGCCCTGGCGGAGCTGCGCAGGACGGCAGCCTTCGCCCGCATACCGCTGAGGGGGCTCACCGTAGACGAGGTTCACCGAATGATGAACACGATCCGCGGGCAGGAGGTGTCCTGGAGCCGGGCCGAGACCATCCACCGGCAGACCGAGGGCAACCCCCTCTTCGTCCAGGAGGTGCTGCGGTACCTGGTGGAGGTCCAAGGTCCAACGTCCAATGTCCAAGGTGGGGTGGGCGTTGGACCTCGGACCTTGGACCTTGGACTCGGGGGCGAGGGCTGGGGGGAGGGGCTGCCGGAAGGGCTGCGAGACGTCATAGGCAAGCGGCTCTCGCGTCTGAGCGAGAAGGCCAACCAGGTCCTCAGCATCGGGGCCGTCATCGGCCGGGAGTTCCGGTTGGACGTGCTGCAGCGGGTGGTCGCCTCCTCTCCCTCTGTCATTCTGAGCGGAGCGAAGAATCCTTCGACGGGGCCCAGGACAGGTCTCGAAGGGGGGCTGGAGGAGGAGCTGTTCGCGGCATTGGAGGAGGCCCAGGAGCGTGCCGTCATCGAGGAGCGGGCGGCCGTGGGCGGGACTCTCACCCTCCGTTTCACCCACGCCTTCTTCCGCCAGACCCTCTACGAGGAGATCTTCGCGGCCCGCCGCATCCGCTGGCACCAGCAGGTGGCCCGCGCCCTGGAGACGGTGCACGCCCGAAGGCTTGAGGAGCACGCGGCGGAGCTGGCGGAGCACTTCGCTCACTCGTCCGACCCAGAGGACCTTCAGAAAGCGGTGCAGTACGGTGAGCTTGCCGCCAAGCGCTCCATGGCCGTTTATGCCTATGGTGAGGCGGTGCACCACCTGGAGCAGGCCCTCAAGGCCCAGGAGGTGCTGGACCCGGACCCTTCGGCAGACTCAGGGCAGGCTAAGGCGAGAAGGTGTGACCTGCTCATTGCCCTGAGCGCTGCCCTGAGTCCTGCCGGCGAACCACGCCGCGTTGTCGAGCACTGCGCGCAAGAGGCCTTTAGCCTGGCGGAGGAGCTGCACGATCCATCGCGAGCGTCAGGGGCATGCCAGGCTGCCCTTGACGCCCTAACCCGCTATGGGGGCGCCCGAGCGGCCAGCTCCCCTGCCTTCCGTGTCTGGGCGGAGCGGGCTGACCGCTACGCGGCTTCCGACTCACCCGCCCGGGTGCGGGCCGACCGCGCACTAGCGATGCTCTACCGGTTCACGGACCTTTCTCTCGACCAGTACCCGATGCTCGGCT
>CAZPYZ010000701.1:0-2319 GCA_964590215.1 uncultured Dehalococcoidia bacterium
AGCCTGACCTGCATGGACTGTGCCTTTGGCAGTGCCTGGGCCGCTTTTAGGGCGACCCAACTCAAGTGGCTCCCAGAGAATCCTCTGATGCCCAACATTAGTGACGCTTTAAAGGATAATGCCCGACCGAAGAAGGGGCCGGGCAGCCAGGCCCTGCAGCAGGTGCTGGGGGGCCTGGCGCAGAACGACCCGCAGACGAAGTACATTTTTCTCGATTTCAAGAGCGGCGTGGTGAGTCAAGACCACCTGAGAGACGTGGTCAGTCGCCTAGAGCAGAGCGGCAAAACGGTCACGGTGGAGGATCGTCCTAGGGTCCTCTATAAGTCCGCAGACTTACCGCAGGGATCCGGGCCTGGTACCAACAAAGGCCTGTTCCAGGGGGGATATGCAAAAAACCCCTTCCAGGGGCCTCAAGCCCCAGAGCTCACTGGCCACCGGCCAGGGCCGCATGGAGCTGGCACCGTCCTGAAATATGCCAATTTCGACACACTGGTGCAGGGCATGCAGATCCCCGGGGTCTCGGATGGGTTAGGTCGCAGGGGCCCCGGGGGAGGGTTCAAGGTCGAGAGCATACCGGGGTTGACCGAGAACTGGCGCACGGCGCGCCCGGATGACCTCTTCAAGGCCGTGCAGCGGTACAACGATCTTACGCGCGGGCAGCAGCAGTACAACGATCTTACGCGCGGGCAGCAGCGGTACAACGATCTTACGCGCGGGCAGCAGCAGTACAACGATCTTACGCGTGGGTCCAACCCTTCCAACAATCTGCGGAAGTGATGGGAAGAGGCGTCTGGGGAGACCCCTATGCAAGAGAGTGCCGTCCATAAGGGCTGCTCTCTGAGTCTTGGTGAGGCGAAAGGCCTCAGAGTGGCAAGGACGAGACTGAAATGATTGGTAGTCATCCCTCCTGCAGTACGGCAGAGGGGGAGTAAGCAGAGGAGCCCTGTTATGCAGAGCGCATGCGTCCTCCGGATCGTCGGTTCGGGAATCCTTGCAGGTGCGCTGGTGTTGAGCGCTCAGGTGGCCTGGTGCCAGATGGGTGGCGGCGGTTTTGGCGGCGGTGGGAATAGTTTCGTCGGAAGAGGCGCGAGCGACATTGTGAGCTCCCCCATTGGTCAGGGGCTTGTGGGGTCCCCACAGGGTGATTGTTGGCCGCCGCGTCCAATGGATGAGTGTATACGTCGTCAGGATCCTATGAAGCAGCTGCAGGAGATACCGGCGGCACTTGGTCACGCACCATCAGCCGGAGAGGTTGCCCCCGCACCTAGGGACTCTCAGCCCATCGCGGTCTTCCAGGATGCGCACGGCAATATCGAGCGGATCGCGAATCGCACGGATGACGAGATCCCGCTGAACAACGGCTGGGTGCTGGGGCCCCGAGCTCTCCTGGCCTTTCCTGAGGGGAAGCCGCAACTCCTCCAAGGCTATCTCAAGCGCGCTGGCGTCAAATACGACACAACGGCCGCGCTGGCGGCCACGGCCCCGTCCGACGCCAAGGCGCGCGACAAGTGGCTGCGGGGGCTGGCGCGGCTCGAAGCGCCGCGCCCCAGCCCCTCGCTCGCCCGTGAGCAGCGCCGCGCAGCCCAGCAACGCTTGCAAGAGGCCGGCCTGGATCCCGGGCCTTTAGATGGCGTGTTGGGCCCACGGACCCAGGCCGCCCTCCGGCAGTATCAAGCCACGCATACCTTACCCAGCACAGGGGTGCTGGATGAAGCGACCCAGCGCGTTCTCCGGCTGGTGCCGCCCCCCGCCGGCGTCGGTCTCCCCGCGCCGCCCCAGATGCCTCGGGACAGCGCCGGGGACGTCCAGGGAGAGCAATGTGTCAACGCCAATGTCATTGCAGCCTGTCAGGCGTATGTGCGGGCCTATCCCAATGGCCGCTTTGCCACTCGTGCCTGGGAAAAACTGGCGGACGAGGCGACGCGCCGGCGTGACTTGGCCCAAACCCAACAATTGCGCTATCAGGGGCAATAAGCCTCGCTGAGGCTGTTCCGATGACAGAAACCGGTGCGGAGCTTCTGCGGCACGCCCCAGCCCACGCGGCCAGGGAGCGGGAGTACACGCTATGCCAACCCGATCCCGCCGTGGGAAGCTAGGAGCAGTTGCCGTGTGGACCCTGGTGGTTATGGGGTGCGCCACCGTCCAGTACACCACCCCGCCGCAGGGGCCTGACGAGCAGGCCGTGGCACGGGCCTTTGAGGCCTACGTCAAAGGCCGGCAGAGCCGGGACTGGTGGGGTACGATGGCCGTGGTCGCGGACGATCTCGTCCTCGAATGGCCGGGAGAGCCTCCGGAGGTGGGGAAGACGGCGTATGGCGA
>CAZPYZ010000702.1:0-2319 GCA_964590215.1 uncultured Dehalococcoidia bacterium
AGGAGATTCCCTCCCCCATCCCAACCTTCCCCCACGGCGGGGGGAAGGGGCTTTACCGACCCCAGTCAGCCCCCGTGCTGGGGAATGGCACGGGTGGGGGGAAGGAGTCATAGCGCTCGGAGGTGAGCATGGCGGAGCAACCGAGTGCCCGGGTGGCCGAAAAATCCGAGGCCCTCTTCGCGGAGGCCCAGCGCTACATCCCTGGCGGTGTCAATAGTCCCGTGCGCGCCTTTCGGGCGGTCGGTGGCATCCCACGCTTCATCGCCCGTGCGGCGGGGTCGAAAATCTACGATGTGGATGGGCACGAGTACATCGATTATGTGGCCTCCTGGGGGCCGCTGATTCTGGGACACGCGCACCCGCAGGTGGTGCGTGCAGTGCAGCAGGCTGCCGAGCACGGCACCAGCTACGGCGCCCCGACCGAGGCCGAGGTGACGCTCGCGCGTATGCTCTGCGCCGCCTTCCCGTCCATGGAATTGGTGCGCCTGGTGAGCTCGGGGACCGAGGCGGCGATGAGCGCCATTCGCGTGGCGCGCGGCTACACCAGGCGCGATGTGATCGTGAAGTTTGACGGCTGCTATCACGGCCACTCCGATGGTCTGCTCGTGCAGGCGGGCTCCGGAGCAACCACCTTCGGTATCCCCAATAGCGGTGGCGTACCAGCCAACTATACCCAACTCACCTTGAGTTTGCCCTTCAATCAGCTGGATGCGGTGCGTGAGGCATTTACCCGACATGGGCCGCGCATCGCCGCCGTGGTGTTGGAGCCGATCCCAGGCAACATGGGGGTGGTCCTCCCCGCCCCCGGGTTTTTGCAGGGGTTGCGCGAGGTGACACAGGCGTACGGGGCGCTCTTGATTTTCGACGAAGTGATCACCGGCTTCCGCGTGCGGTATGGCGGCGCTCAGCATCTGTACGGCATCACCCCTGACCTCACCTGTTTAGGCAAAATCGTCGGCGGCGGTCTGCCGGTGGGGGCGTTTGGCGGCGCACGGGAGGTTATGGAGCAGATCGCTCCGCTGGGGCCGGTGTATCAGGCGGGGACTCTGTCGGGGAACCCCCTGGCCGTAGCCGCTGGGATCGAAGCGCTGCGCCTCTTGCAAGAGCCGGGGGTGTATGAGCGCCTGGAGTCTAAAACCCGAGGCCTCTGCGATGGGGTGCAAGCCGCTGCCACACGCGCAGGCGTGCCGGTATACGCACCACGGGTGGGATCGATGTTCTGCGTTTTTTTCACCCGCCAGCCAGTGACGGATTATGCGAGCGCAAACGCCTCGGATACGGCGAAATATCGCCGGTATTTTCATGCCCTGCTCGATGCGGGTGTGTATATCGCCCCCTCCCAATTCGAGGCGGGCTTTGTCTCCACTGCGCACACCGACAGCGACATCGAGCGGACCATCGAGGCCTGTTCCCTGGCGTTTGCGGCTGCTGCCCGAGGGTGAGGGATGAGCGAGATCCTGCAGGTCAAGGCGCGGGAGATTCTCGATTCGCGGGGGAATCCGACGGTGGAGGTGGATATTCTCCTAGGCAGCGGAGCGCATGGACGGGCCGCCGTTCCGTCGGGGGCATCCACGGGGTCGCGCGAGGCGCTGGAATTGCGCGCTGGCAACCCGAAGCGCTACCTGGGCAAAGGGGTGACGAAGGCCGTTGCGAATGTGAACACCGTGATCGCAGCGGCGTTGCTGGGACAGGATGCGACGCGCCAGCCAGCCATCGACCGGCGTCTGCTTGAGCTGGATGGCACGGAGAATAAAGGCCACCTGGGGGCCAACGCGATCTTGGGCGTTTCGCTGGCGGTCGCCAAGGCCGCCGCCGCCGAGCTGGGCTTGCCGTTGTATCGCTATATCGGCGGGACGAATGCGAAGGAGCTGCCGCTGCCGATGATGAACATCCTCAATGGCGGGGTGCACGCCGACAATACCCTCGATCTGCAGGAGTTCATGATCATGCCGGTTGGCGCGGCCAGCTTTGCTGACGCCCTGCGGATGGGGGTTGAAGTGTTTCAGCATTTGCGAAGGGCCCTGGGCGAGAAAGGGTATCACACAGCTGTGGGGGATGAAGGCGGTTTCGCCCCCGATCTCCGCTCGACCGAGGAGGCGCTGACTCTGATCCTGGAGAGCATCGCACGCGCAGGATATGAACCCGGCAGGGACGTGCTCCTGGCGCTCGATGCGGCAGCGAGCGAATTTTACGCCGATGGCCGCTATCGGGTGCGCGGCGAGGCACAGCCCCTCAAAACAGGGGATGAGCTGATCGAGTTCTACGAACGGCTGGTGGAGCGCTATCCCATTCTGTCGATCGAAGACGGCATGGCTGAGA